>NZ_JAJSZC010000003.1:0-94692 GCF_036815105.1 Streptomyces sp. IBSBF 3136 | reverse complement strand
GGGCGGGAGGGGGGACGAGACGTCAGGAGAGTCGACCGCGCCGGCGCGTGCGGGCGCGGACCGACCGGTCCGGGTCCGGCCGCTGCCAGGGGTTCGGGTGCCGGGGTTCCGTGCGCCCGGGACGGTCGCGCCGGAGACGTTCGCGGCGGCCGCGGACGTGCCGTCGGCTGCCGTCGGGTTCGCGGACGCGTGCGTGGGATCGGTCTGCGGAATCGTGCCTGCGGGACGGGAGTCGCCGGTGGTGGCCGACGCACCGGACGCGACGGCACTGGCGGCACCTCCGGCTCCGTCCGAGGCGGCAGCCGACGCAATGTCGGCACCGACCTCCTCGGCCGAAGGGGCACCGACGGCCCTCTCCTGGGCTGCCAGGAAGCCGGGCTGCCGGCAGTCCGCGCGCGACGGCCACTCGCCGACGGCATCCGTCCCGCCCTCCCGCTCCGGCCGCGCTTCCGACGCCGCTGTCGAGGTCGACACCGATGCCGAAACCGACGAGGAGTCGGCCTTCTTCTCGGCCTTGGCTTCGGTCTCGGCCTCCGCAACGCTGGTCACCATCGGCTTCTGCTCTCCGGAGAGCAGACCGGATGCCGCCTGAGCTCGCCCAGCGCCCCGGGCCTCCACCGACGAAGCGGACACGGCTCGCGTCCGCCCCTCCGGTGAGCGCTCGGGAGCGGCCCGTTCCCGCACGGCCGCGGCCGGCTCACCGGCCGGGTTCGCGGCATCCCGGGGCTCCACTCCCGCACCGGCACCCATGTCTCCGACCTCGTCGGCGAGTTGGTGGATGAGGATGTGGTGCCGGAAGGCCGTCTCGCCGATGTCGGCGGTCGTGCTGCCGTACACGGAGAGGCGGTTGCCGTCTTCGCGTACGACCTCGACGGAGCGCTGCGCCGTGCGGGCCTCCTTGCTCAGCAGGGCGGCGAGGCGGGCGGCGTGGGGGCTGCGGACGGCCACACGCGGACGCAGCCGGGTACGCGCGAACTCGCCTGCCTCCTGGTCGGCGACGAGCCTGCCGCCGTCGAGGGTGACGACCCGGTCGGCCGCGCGCGCCGCCTCCTTGGAGTCGGCCGTCGTGTACAGCACCGTGCCGCCCTGGGCGGCGTGGGCGTGCAGCATGCCGTGCAACCAGCGTGCCTCACGGGCGGAGAGACCGTCGGTGGGGTCGTCCAGCACGAGCGTGTGGGGATCGGGCAGCAGTGCGCAGGCCAGTCCGAGCCTGCGGTCCATGCCGCGCGACAGGGTGCCGAGACGTTCCTCCCGGAGACTGACGAGGCCGACCACCTCCAGGACCTCGTCGGCCCGTCGGACCGGAACTCCCGTCGCCGCGCACAGCATGCGCAGATGCCCGCGGACGGAGCGCGCCGGATGACCGGGCACGTCACCGAGGAGCACGCCGACTTCCCGCGCGGGATGGGGGATCCGGTGCATGGGCCGGCCTCTGAAGTAGGTGATCCCGCGCCCCTGTTGCAGTTCGAGCATCAGCCTGAGCGCCGTCGTCTTGCCGGCGCCCGCGGGTCCGAGGAGCGCGGTGACCCGCCCGGCGCACGCCTCGAAGGAGACGTCGTCGACGGCGGGCGGGTGCGCCTTGCGGGGGATGCTGGTCAGTCCGACGGCCTGGATCACCTACAGCAAGATAGCGCGCGGTGTCCGGTTTTTCGGGTATCACCTGATCTGTTATCGGGTGGCGCGCAACTTGGAGAGCAGTTTCCTGCGCCGTTCGGGGGATCACCTCCCGGCGCCACTGCGCACGCCCCCTTCCCTTCCCGCCTTGCGGGGTGGGCGTCAGACCTCAGGACGGAGCATCGGAGGGTTGAGCAGGGTGGCTCCCCCGGCCCGGAAGAGCTGGGCAGGGCGGCCGCCCTGCCGGGTGGTCGTGCCACCCGTCGGGACCAGGAAGCCCGGTGTTCCCGTGACCTTGCGGTGGAAGTTGCGCGGGTCCAGGGCCACGGCCCACACCGCCTCGTAGACCCGGCGCAGCTCTCCGACGGTGAACTCCGGCGGGCAGAACGCGGTGGCCAGCGACGAGTACTCGATCTTGGAGCGGGCCCGCTCGACGCCGTCGGCGAGGATCTGCGCGTGGTCGAAGGCGAGCGGTGCCATGGATTCGCCGTCGCGGCCGTAGCCGCCCTGCTGGAGCAGCTCCTCGACCGGCGCCCAGCGCGCGTTGCTCGCGTCGCCGCCGGCCCGGGGCGCCGGCAGGTCGGGGGCGAGAGCGAGGTGCGCGACACTGACGACGCGCATGCGGGGGTCGCGCTTCGGGTCGCCGTAGGTGGCGAGTTGCTCCAGGTGCGCGCCGTGGTCCTGGGCCGGGGCCGAGGGGTCGTGCGCGTGCAGTCCGGTCTCCTCGGCCAGCTCACGCGCCGCAGCCTGGGAAAGGTCCTCGTCGTCCCGTACGAAGCCGCCGGGCAGCGCCCAGCGCCCCTGGAACGGCGGCTCGCCCCTGCGTACCGCCAGCGCGCACAGGGAATGGCGACGCACGGTCAGCACGACCAGGTCCACGGTGACGGCGAAGGGCGGAAAGGCTGACGGGTCGTAGGGCATGCCGCGATCATAGTCGTCTGCCTGACGATAAACACTCCCTTCGTCGGCCGCGGGGGCAGCTGATCCGCTTCGTTCCGGTATGGGGCGGGCGGTTCTTCCCCACCCCTCCGGCCAGGGGCGTCATGCCAGGTCACACTCCCAGTTGCAGGTCCTCCGCCGCCTCCTCGACCATCGCGAGCCCGAGTCTGCTGACCCGCACGGCGAAGGGCGCGTCCGCCACCCGCAGTCCGGTCAGGCCGATCTCCCCGAGGGGAGCACCGCGCACCGGGCGGAGTGTGACGGTGCGGGCGGGTGCGTCGGGACGGATCCCCGCGAGCGTGGTGAGGAGGAGGATCGCCGACGCGGCGGCGGTGGCGGCCGGTCGGCACGCCGCCGGGTGCGGCAGCGGAGCGCTGCCGGCGGAGCGCTGCTCCCCCGCGAACATCTCCGGCAGCCGGTGCCCGAAGTGCTCGGCGGCGTCCACCAGGCCCCTGAGCAGGTTTCCCGCCTCCTTCTCGTACCCGGCGGCGGCGAGTCCGGCGACCGCGAGCGCGGTCTCGTGGACCCGCACGGCTCCGGTCCGGTGGCCGAACGGGTTGTGTCCCGCCTCCTTGCTGCCGAGACCGCGCAGGCCCCAGCCCGCGTCCATCGCCGGGCTGCCGAGCAGCCGGGCGAGCTGCTGGGTCTGTGCCCTGTCCAGGAGCCCGGGGGCGTGCAGGCCGCCGCCGAGAAGCCCGGTGTCGAGGAGGTGCACGGCGGTGGAGCCGAGGTGCGGCAGGGGTCGGCCGCCCGGTGCGAGGGCCGCGGTCGGGCGTCCGCCGCTCCGGTCCTCGATCCAGAAGTCCGTACGGAAGGCGTTCCGCGCGGTCTCGGCCCACTGCCGCAGTTCCGTGCCGCCCGGTCTGCCGAAGGCGTCGAGCAGGTCGGCACCGAGGACGGCCGCGCGGTGGGCGTGGGCCTGTGTCTCGCAGCGGACCGGACCGCCTGGCGGCGGGTCGGGGAGGTAAGGGCCGTCGCCCACGGTGGTCCGCAGCCATGTCAGGCAGCGTTCCGCCGCGGGCAGCAGCTCTTGCGTCTCACGCTCGGGGAGCCCCCAGCGGCGGGCCTCGGCGAGCAGGACGGGGAACAGGAGCGTGGCCTCTGTGCTGGTGCAGGCCGGCGGGAGGAAGGCGCCCGCGTCACGACGTGGTCCGGGGATCAGGCCCCCCTGAGTGGCCGGCCCGGTGAGCTGGGTGCGGGCGAGGGCGCGCAGTGTGCCCGCGGCGAGCCGGGTGCCGAGGGGCAGCGTCATCCGGGCGGCGGCGAGCGCCTCGGCCGGTGCCATGCCGCAGCGCCAGGGGGCGCCCGCCGCCAGGTAGGTGTCGGAGGGGTGCCCGGGGTCGCGCAGCAGCAGGGCGTGCAGGTCGTCGACGGCCGCCCGCAGCAGGGTGGCCACCCGCGGGTCGTCGCCGGTCGCCCGGGCGGGCGCGAGGGGGCTCGTCGCGGTCTGCCCCACGGCGCGGAGCGGTCCGGCTCCGTCCGGGCGCACCCGGAGCTCCACGGCTGCCGACGCGCCAGGCGGCAGTTCCAGTTCCCAGCGCAGCAGGCCGGCGGAGGCCAGGGCGTCGGCGGGCGGTGGGTGAGCGGTCACGCAGGCTCCGCCGTCGGCCGAGGTCCAGCGCAGGCCCGAGTCGTGTACGTCGGCGGGCAGTTCCGGACCGGCTCTGCCCGCGGCGATGGAACCGAGGTCCGCCAGATCGGTGCCGAGGGCGACCTCGACGGGGAGGCGCAGAGGGCGCAGGGTGGCGTTGTGCAGCGTGATGCGCTCGGTTCCGTCGGCACTGCGGATCCGCTCGACGACGACGTCGGGGTCCGGGCCAGGGCCCGGGGAGACCCTGAGGGTGCCGACGAAGCGGGCGCGGTCGGCACCGGTCATCCTCGCGTGGACCAGGAGAGGTTCGCGTCCGACGACGCGGACCTGGCATCGCGCGAGCAGGCGCCGGCCGCCCCGGTAGAACCCTTCGAGTCCACGGCCGGTCAGTTGCCCGTGATCCCCCGAGATGGCGAGGCCCGGCAGGGCGACGCAGATCAAGGCGGTGTGTGTGGCAGGCAGGTCGGCGGCGGGCCGGGCCGCCCGGCTGAGCGGTGTGGTGCCGGAAGGCAGCGTGGCGGGGCGGCTCGCTCGGCCGGTGGAGCGGTCCGCCGGCCCGTGCCTGTCCTCGACGGGCGGGAAATCGACCGCCGCGCCCGGAGCCCTCGGCGGCTTGCCGGCACCCGGTGCGGTGGGAACGGAACTGCCGACACGGGCCCGTGGAAAGGGCTCGTGTCCGGCCCATCGTGGTCGGTTGTCGTCGGCGGTGGAGGGCCGAGTCGGCTGCTGATGCATGAGGTGGCCTTTTCTGCTCTCGGTACGCCTCGGACCTGCCAGGCGCGGGCCGATGCCCCCGGAGGGACGGGGGTCGTACGGCGGCAGGACCCGTCCGGGCGTTCCGCCACTCAGGTGAACGGCGGCGCACTCGCCCCGGTCACGCCCCGCACCGGTGAAGCCCGCCGAATGAGGGCGTGTCGGAGGCTCGATCTCGACGCGCAGGGCTTGCCGCCGCGCGGGGCCCCTCGGATCGGACGGCACTTCGAACGGGCGTGGGTGGACGCGACGGCGGACGTTGCTCACGAGGGCGCCGACGCAGCGATTGATGTGGTGGTCCCACGCGCCCCGCACGGGGGCCGTCCGTCGTCGGGACGGCTCTTCCCCCGCTCCTTCTCGGCTCCCGGGGCCGCCATCCGGTGCGGCCCGGGCGGTCGGTCGCGGGTGCCTGTGCGGGGCGCCAAACCCGCGGCCGGTCCTCATCCGTCCCCCTCGGCCTCGCTGCGGCCGGCGGCCGCCGCGGTGCCACGGGCCGCGGCGCCATCGGCGCGCGTGCGTGTACCGCCGGGCCGCGCGCCTCCCCGGCG
Source organism: Streptomyces sp. IBSBF 3136 (assembly GCF_036815105.1). Taxonomy (NCBI): domain Bacteria; kingdom Bacillati; phylum Actinomycetota; class Actinomycetes; order Kitasatosporales; family Streptomycetaceae; genus Streptomyces; species Streptomyces sp. IBSBF 3136. The sequence continues at coordinate 89,247 of NZ_JAJSZC010000003.1, read as the reverse complement.
GGTCGGCCCGGTGGCCGGCGCTTCCGGGCGGGAACCGGTCGGTCGGCGCCGTGCGACCTCCCCTCGCGGTGGGCGGGAGGCGCCGTCACCGTTCTCCGCGGTGCGTGTGCGGCGACGGCGCCGAGGGCCACCGGTCCCGGAGACCCTCTCCGTGGGGCGATCCACCGCCGTGGCGGATGATTCCGGGTCCGGGACGGTCTCGCCCGAGTCCGGGCTCGAGATGGCCTCCGCTGCCGGCCCTGCCTGCTCCGGCCCTCCCGTCCGTGTCGGCTCCGGCCCTACCGTCCGGGCCGCTCCGGCCGTGGGCGCGGATCCCGTGTCTGCCGTGCGTTCCGCGGATGCCGTGTCTGCCGTTCGTTCCGCGGGTGCCGTGCCTGCCGTTCGTTCCGTGCGTTCCGCGCGCAGGCACCGGCGGACGGACTCGGGGTCGAGGCCTTCGTTGCATGCCTGGTGCAGGAGGCGGGCGAAGAGGTAGTCGGGGTCCGCTCCCAGCGCCATGGCGAGCGCTTCCCTGGCTTCCAGTTCGTCCCCGCTGGACCAGGCGACCCAGCCCGCCAGGGTCAGCGGGGCGGCGGCGTGCTCACCGTACGGTCCGACGCAGCGGCGGGACAGGGCGCGCCAGAGCCGCAGGGCAGGACCGGCCTCGTCGCCCTCCATCCAGGCGGCCGCCCGGTCACGGGTCGTGCGGTCCTGGAGCCCGAGGATCAGGGTCGCCGCCTCGTCGTGGCCGAGCAGTTCGTCGTCGCGGATGTCGGCCCGGTGCGCACCGGGCACCGGCGGTGCCGCGGTGAACCTGCGGATGATCCGCTCGGCCAGTTCGAGGGTCTCCTCGGCCACGCCGGGCCGGGTGGCGTCGTCGAGGATGCGGGGCACCAGGTCCATGCCGGCGGCGTCCAGGGCGATCTCCTGTTCCAGGGCCGCGCCCGTCTCCCACGGCAGCAGCCTGGCCCGCAGCTCCCGTAGCGTGCCGCGCACCTGGATCCCGGCGTAGGTGGCCGCGGCGGCCAGCACCGAGGTGCCCGGCAGGCCCATCGGCGTGCCGTCGTCGGGGCAGCAGCGCTCGGTCGGGCAGCAGTAGGACCAGAAGCGGCCGTCCGAGATGCACAGGGCCTCGATCACCGGCGCGTCGAGGGTGCCGCACTGTGTGCGCAGCAGACCGACGAGCGGCCTGAGCCGGATCATCACGTCCCGGCCCGTCTCACCCTCGCCCGGTTCCTGGCAGACGTAGGCGACCATCTGCTCCGGTTTGGCGCCGCGCCGCTCGCTGCCGGTCACCAGTCCCTGGGCCAGCTGCCGCACGGCCGCCTCCCAGTCCTCCGCGGCCGCGGGGATACCGAGCCGGGCCCGGCCGCCGAACCGGCCTCGGCCTTCCCGGTCGTGCAGGGCGACCAGCACGATGCTGTCCTCGGGCCGGTAACCGAGCAGGTAGGGCAGGGCGTCGGCCAGCTCGGCCGGGGTGCGCAGGGTGACCTGCGGGTCGTGCGCAAACCGTTCGTTCAGCGGCTCTCGTCCCAGGATGTCGCCGTTTTCGAAGGGTCCGGTGCTTTCGCCGTGATTCGTCATGCGCAGACGATCTCGCGGATCGCGAGATTCCGCTTGGGCCTGTGGATAACCCGAATCAGGGACACGACAAAGTCGAGGTCGCCGCGTCCCCCACGCCTCCCACCGCCCGGTTGTCAGTCCCGTCCTGTTGTATGGGACGCATGGAGCACACGAGCAACGCGGACCTCCGGGCGCAGGCCGACGCCGTACTCGCCCGGCTCGTCGCGGACGGCACGGGCACGGCCCGGCTGCGCGAGGACCAGTGGCGGGCCATCGAGGCGCTGGTCGCCGACCGGCGCCGGGCCCTGGTCGTGCAGCGCACGGGCTGGGGCAAGTCCGCGGTGTACTTCGTGGCGACCTCGCTGCTGCGGGCCAGAGGCAGCGGGCCCACGGTGATCGTCTCCCCGCTGCTCGCGCTCATGCGCAACCAGGTGGAGGCCGCGGCCCGTGCCGGAATCCACGCCCGGACCATCAACTCCGCCAACACGGAGGAGTGGGAGACGGTCCAGGACGAGATCGCGGCCGGAAAGGTCGACGTGCTGCTCGTCAGCCCGGAACGCCTGAACAACCCCGACTTCCGCGACCAGGTGCTGCCCAAGCTCTCCGCGGCGACCGGACTCCTCGTCGTGGACGAGGCCCACTGCATCTCCGACTGGGGCCACGACTTCCGCCCCGACTACCGCCGGCTGCGCACCATGCTCAGTGACCTGCCGCCCGGGGTCCCGGTACTGGCGACCACCGCCACGGCGAACGCGCGCGTCACCGCGGACGTCGCCGAGCAGCTCGGCACGGGGGGCGCCTCGGACGCGCTGGTGCTGCGCGGTCCTCTGGACCGGGAGAGTCTGAGCCTCGGCGTGCTGCGGCTGCCCGACGCCGCGCACCGGATGGCCTGGCTCGCCGACCACCTCGACGACCTGCCGGGCTCCGGCATCGTCTACACCCTCACCGTGGCCGCCGCCGAGGAGGTCACCACCTTCCTCCGGCAGCGCGGGCACACCGTCTCCTCGTACACGGGCAAGACGGAGAACGCCGACCGGCAGCAGGCCGAGGACGATCTGCTCGCCAACCGGGTCAAGGCGTTGATCGCCACCTCGGCGCTCGGCATGGGCTTCGACAAGCCGGACCTGGGCTTCGTCGTGCATCTCGGCTCGCCGTCCTCGCCCATCGCCTACTACCAGCAGGTCGGCCGCGCGGGACGTGGCGTGGAGCACGCCGAGGTACTGCTGCTGCCGGGCAAGGAGGACGAGGCGATCTGGGAGTACTTCGCCTCCCTCGCCTTCCCCTCGGAGGACCTGGTGCGCCGCACCCTGGACGCCCTCGCCCGCGCCGACCGCCCGCTGTCGCTCCCCGCCCTGGAGCCGCTGGTGGAGCTGCGCCGCTCCCGGCTGGAGACGATGCTGAAGGTCCTCGACGTGGACGGAGCGGTCAAGCGCGTCAAGGGAGGCTGGATCGCCACGGGGCAGCCGTGGTCGTACGACGCCGAGCGGTACGCCTGGGTGGCCCGCCAGCGCAAGGCCGAGCAGCAGGCGATGCGCGAGTACGCGTCCACGACGGACTGCCGGATGGAGTTCCTCCAGCGCCAGTTGGACGACGAGGGCGCCAAGCCCTGCGGCCGCTGCGACAACTGCGCCGGTCCGCGCTTCACCGCCGACACGACCACGGCGGCACTGGACGCAGCCCGCGTCGACCTCGGTCGCGCCGGGACCGAGGTGGAGCCCCGCCGCATGTGGCCGACCGGACTGCCCGCCATCGGCATCGAACTCAAGGGCAGGATCCCGGCCGGTGAACTGGCCTCGCCCGGCCGGGCGCTGGGTCGTCTGTCGGACATCGGCTGGGGCAACCGGCTACGGCCCCTGTTCGCCCCCCAGGCCGCCGACGGACCCGTACCGGACGACATCGCACGAGCCGTGGTGGACGTGCTCGCCGACTGGGCCAAGGGCCCCGGCGGCTGGGCCTCCGGTGCGCCCGACGCGCAGCCCAGGCCCGTGGGTGTGGTCACCGTCGCCTCGCGCACCCGGCCGGCACTGATCCAGTCCCTCGGCGCCCGTATCGCCGAGATCGGCCGGTTGCCGCTGCTCGGCTCCGTCGAGTACGCCGGTGACGCGTCGCGGGTGCCGCGCAGCAACAGCGCGCAGCGCCTCAAGGCCCTCGACGGGGCGCTGACGGTGCCGCCCGCCCTCGCCGCGGCGCTCGCCGAGGCCCACGGCCCGGTTCTCCTCGTGGACGACTTCACAGAGACGGGATGGACCCTCGCGGTGGCCTCGCGCCTGCTCAGACGGGGCGGCGCGAGCGCGGTGTTGCCCCTGGTGCTGGCCGTACAGGGCTGACCGGCCGCCGTGCCCGTTCGTATGCCCGCGCGGCGCGCGAACGGGCTCCGACCGGGCACCCCAGGCGTCATCAGCGGCCCCTGTGGGTAGGGATATAAGCCACGCACCGCCAGATAACAGCCGGTGGCCCCAATTGCTCGTTGCCGCATCCCAGTTCGACAGCAAGAATTGAGGTCCGCTCCCCGCACGACTCCTCCGTCTCCCGGTTGGGCTCCATTGCGGTGCGCGCTCCCCCGAATCAGACCTCGCCCGCAGTCTGGGCGCGTAGCCGAAGGGAGGAACGTGACCTTCGGATTCGCCTCGTCCTCGGCGGCCTCGTTGTCGATGTCCGCGTCCGCCGCCTCCGCCAGTCGCCTGCTCGAGCCCGCGGAGTGGGCGGCCGCCGGAATCCCCCTGCTGCGCAACCCCCGTGAGGTCGTCAGCGGGCTCCACGCCCGGCACCGCCCCAAGCCGTCCATGGCGGTCGTGGCCGTCCTGGACCCGGAGGAACGGCTGTGCGCCAGCGCTTCGTTCATCCGGCGTCCGGCACAGGCCGACGGCTGGATGTTCCGCAACGCGCTGCTCGCCCAGCTGCGCCGGGTCATTCCGCACGACCTGCGCCGGCGCACCCCGGTGCGCACCGCCGTCCTGCTCTACTGCCGTGAGGGCGAGGCGCGTTGGACGGAGGAGGACGGTGCCTGGATGTGGGGGCTGCGGGACGCCTGCACTCTGCACGGGCTGCGCTGCGGGGCGTACATCACGCTGACCGCGGACGGCTGGCAGGTGCTCGGCGAGAACCGCGGCGGCCGCCGGCCGAGCTCCCACTCGGAGCCGGAACCCTTCGCCCTCTCGGAGGCACCACCGCTGGCGCCCCGCACCGGGGGCCCGGTCTCCGAGGTCCTACGGCGCGCGGCCGCTCGCTGAAGGCCCGTCAGAAGGATCGGACACCACCCCGGCGCAGCACGCACAGCGGCAGGGCCCGGGGTGCGCCGGCACCACCGGGCGAACCCCTGTCGCTGAGGCACTTCCCGTCGTCCCAGGCCCGGCCGGCGCCCCAGGCGCGGCCGACAGCCCGACGCGCGCGCCGGACGGCCGTCCCGTGGGAGGAACGGCCACCGTCGGTCATCCGGGCATGCCGAAGGCCGCGCTGTGCGGATACCTCCGTCGCCCGCCCGCGTCATCTCGGCGCGGGAGGCGGAACCTGGGTCAGACGCCCGCGCCCGCGCCAACGCCCGCGCCCAGCACGGAGTTGATCTGCTGCGGGTCGCCGCAGACGATCAGCAGTGCGCCGGCCCTGGCATGGGCGAGTGGGAGGACGGTGGCGGCAGCGGTGGCGGGGCCTCCGTTGACGGCCACGACGACCACAGGGCGGGACGCGGCGCGGGAGGCGATGGCGGCGTCCGTGTAGAAGACGTCGTCACCGGAGTCGTGCTGCGACCAGTAGGCGGCCTCACCGAAGGAGAGCTCGTGCTCGGCCCACGGGTGCTGGGCGCCGGTGGTGATCACCAGCACCTCTCCGGGGGCGCGGCCCGACTCCAGCAGCAGGTCCACCGCTTCCTCGGCGGCGTCGAGGGCACCCTCGGCCGAGGCGGGGATCAGCTGGATCTGCGGGGTGGCCGCCGTGACGGCGGGAACGGCCGGGCCCGACGGGCCTGGCATGGCCGGAACCACGTCACGCTGCGTGCGCTGCACCGGCGGCGTGGGCCGCGGAGGGCCGGGACGACCGGGGCGGGACGGAGCCGCGGAACGGGGGCCGGGTACGGGGCGAGGGGTCGGCGCGGTACGGCCACTGGCCGGAGTGGCGCGGGGACCCTGGGCACTCTCGTGAATCTGAGGCTCCTCGGGAATGAGAGGCATGAGCTGTTTTTTATCAAACGTTGGCGCGGCGGGAAGGACCGGGTGGCACATCAGTGCGAGCGGAACCGTCAGAAATCGAAGCCGAGCTGGCCCTCGATTACCGGAACGCTTCCGTCCGCCCAGTTGCGGACCTTCTTGAGGTGCCGCCACTGGGGCAGCGCATCAAGATACGCCCACGACAAGCGGTGGTACGGGGTGGGCCCCCGCTCCGCCAGTGCGGCCTTGTGCACGGGTGACGGATACCCGGCGTTGTCCGCAAACCCGAAGTCTGCATGGTCGATACCCAGTTCGGCCATCATTTTGTCGCGCTGAACCTTGGCGATCACCGACGCCGCCGCAACGGCCACGCACGAACGATCTCCCTTGATCACCGTGCGGACCTTCCACGGGGTGCCGAGATAGTCGTGTTTCCCGTCGAGGATCACGGCGTCGGGGCGCACCGGCAGGGCCTCCAGGGCGCGGACGGCGGCGAGCCGCAGCGCGGCGGTCATCCCCCGGTCGTCGATCTCCTCGGGTGAAGCATGCCCCAGGGCATAGGCGGTCACCCACGACTGGAGTATCCCGGCCAGTTCCGTACGGCGCTTGATGGTCAGCAGCTTGGAGTCGGTCAGACCCTCGGGCGGCCGACGGAGCCCGGTGATCGCCGCGCAGACGGTGACAGGCCCGGCCCAGGCGCCCCGCCCCACCTCGTCGACACCGGCGATGATCTTCGCTCCGGTCGTGGCGCGCAGGGAGCGCTCGACAGTGTGGGTGGGTGGTTCGTACGGCATGGCGCCCTCAGGGTACGCCGTCCGGATCACCGAGCGACACCCAGGTTCCCTGGTCGGGAGGACGGGGGCCGACGGGCGGGCTCAGACGCCGTGCGGACGGAGCAGGGGGATCATGAGGTGGTCGATCATCCCCTCCAGGTCCTGGTCACTCCATTCGCTGGAGCACATCTTCGATCGATACATCATCATCGCCGGGATGGCGTCGAAGACGTAACCGTTGGCGGCGTCGGGGCGCACCTCTCCTCTCTCTATTCCACGGGTCACCACCTCTCGCAGCTGCTGGATGGTCGGCTCGACCACGCCGTCGAAGATCACGCCATGGAAGCGCTCGGCCTGCACTGGATCGCATTCGTGAATCACGGCGCGCAGTGCGAAACCGGGTCGCGAGTACATGGCGTCGCGTGCGCGACGACACAGGGCCAGCAGATCCTCGCGGACGCTCCCGAGATCCGGCACTCCGCCGACGGGGGGCAGAGCGGCTTCGAGCGCGTCGGCGACCAGATCCTCCTTGGAGGGCCAGCGGCGGTAGACGGCGGCCTTGCCGGTCTGGGCGCCGGTCGCGACGCCCTCCATGGTCAGCCCTTTCCAGCCGACCGTGCTGAGCTGCTCAAGAGCGGCGTCCAGGATCGCGCGCTCGAGCACCGCACCGCGCCGACGAGGGGAAGCCGTCCGGGCAGGTTCGGCCGTCCAGCGCGAGGTGTCCATCCGTGTTTCTCCAGCATGAAAGGGAAGCGGGTGTTCCGGGGCGGGATCGCGCCACGTCGCAGCAGAGGGGGACGCGGTACGTGGCACGGAATTGAGTGAACGCTTGCGTTCACTGTTGGGGACTCACTACCGTTGACGCGACAGTGAACGCGAGCGTTCACTAACGCCTTTGTGGGGGACCCATAGTGACAACCTCTCAGTTACTTCGGAAGCCAGAACCGGGCGCGGCCCGCCGGGAGGGGCATCCCGGCATCGCCCTGACCGTCATCGCCGCCTGCCAACTCATGGTGGTGCTCGACGCGACGATTGTGAACATCGCGCTCCCGCACATTCAAGACGCGCTCAAGTTCAGCACGACCGACCTCACTTGGGTGGTGAGCGCCTACACGCTCACGTTCGGCGGTCTGCTGCTGCTCGGCGCGCGGGCCGGTGACATCCTCGGCCGGCGCCGGGTGTTCATCACCGGCATCCTGCTGTTCACCTTCGCCTCGCTGCTGGGTGGCCTCGCCCAGGAACCCTGGCAACTGCTGGCGGCTCGCGCCCTGCAGGGTGTGGGAGGGGCGATCGCCTCGCCCACCTCGCTGGCCCTGATCACCACCACCTTCCCGGAGGGCCCCGAACGCAACCGGGCGTTCGGCGTGTTCGCCGCGGTGTCCGCGGGTGGCGGCGCCATCGGCCTCCTCGCGGGAGGCATGCTGACCGACTGGCTCGACTGGCGGTGGGTGTTCTTCGTCAACGTGCCCATCGGCCTGCTGATCGCCTCGCTCGCGCCCCTGTACATCACCGAGTCCGAGCGGCACCCTGGCCGGTTCGACATCGCCGGTGCGCTCACGTCGACGGCCGGCATGGCGACGCTGGTGTACGGGTTCATCCGGGCGTCGGAGGACGGCTGGCGGGACGGGCTCACCATCGGCTCGTTCGCCGCCGCGGTGGTACTGCTGGTGGCCTTCGTCCTCACCGAGCTGCGGGCGAGGGAACCCATCACCCCGCTCAGGATGTTCGCCGACCGCAACCGCTCGGGCACGTATGTGATCATGCTGAGCCTGGCGGCGGCGATGTTCGGGATGTTCTTCTACATTGTGCTGTTCGTCCAGAACGTGCTCGGGTACAGCCCGATCAAGGCCGGTCTGGCCTTCCTGCCCGTCACGTTCGTGATCGCGCTCGGTGCGGGTCTCTCGCAGCGGTTCCTGCCCAGGCTCGGCCCCAAGCCGTTCGTGCTGGCCGGCGCGACCCTCGTGACGATCGGGCTGGTCTGGCAGACCTTCATCAGCCCGGACAGCTCGTACGTCGGTGGGGTGCTGGGCCCGATGCTGGTGTTCGGGTTCGGTATGGGCCTGAACTTCGTGACAGCCACCGTCACGGCAGTCTCCGGGGTCGCCCAGCACGAGGCGGGCGCGGCCTCCGGGCTGCTCAACGCCACGCAGCAGGTCGGCGGTTCGCTGGGGCTGTCCATCCTGACCACAGTCTTCGGCACCGCGAGCACGGACGAGGCGAAGAAACAGCTGCCGAAGTTCCTCGCGCAGGGGACGCCGGAGCAGAAGGCGCAGTTCGCCAAGACGCACCAACTGCCCGCGCCCTGGGGGCACGACGTGCTCGCCCACGGCATCTCGGTGGCCTTCGTGCCGGCCGCCGCGATGGCCGTGCTCGCCTTCCTCACCGCGTGGCTGGTGATCAGGGTCCGCAAGAGCGACCTCGATGCCCTCGCGGGCACGGCGGGTCCGGGGATCGGCTGAATCGACCAGACCGACGGCATGTCGCGGCCGGCCGGACCACTGCCCCACGGCAGGCGGCACACCCCACGGTCCGGCCGGCCGCACCGCCGTGAGGACAGTGAGGACGGCGACGACCGCGACCGCGGCGACCGCGGCGGCGGCGACGGTGAGGCCGGCGGTGACGGCAGCAGCCACCTCCACGGCCCCCGCAATCAGCGGCAGGACCGGTACGCCCCACCCGACGACAACGACCCGCAACCGCCCTCGCCCCCCAACGCGCTCCCCGACCCCCGGATCATCCGGACCGTCATCAGACCGGAGCGAGCCCGCTTCGGCTCGGACCGGCGACGGCTGTCGGGACAACGGGCCGCCAACACGGAGAGTTCCCGACCGGCACGGAGAGTTTCCGCTCACGAGGGAAGGTTCCGCAGGATCCGGGAAGAGGAAGCCCGCTCAGGGTCCGGAAGGCACCCAGTCCGGCAGTGCCTCGGTCCGTTCGAGCCACGACGCCGGGGGCGGTCCCGCCTTGCCCGACGCGAGCACACCACCGACGATCGCGCAGTTCGTGTCCACGTCCCCGCCCACCTGGGCGGTCTCCCAGAACGCCTGCTCGAAGTCGCCGAGCGAGCGCGCGGCCGACCAGAGGGCGAAGGGGACGGTGTCGTGGGCGCTGGTGCGGCGGCCGCAGCCCAGAACGGCCGCGACCGTCCCCGCGTCGCCGTAGTCGAGCATGTCCCGGGCGCGGCGCAGCCCCGCGCCGACCGCGCTCTTGGGCACGAGGGCGACGACGCCGTCGAGCAGCGCCTCCGGGCTGGGCGGCCCGTCCGGTGCGGCGGCCAGCGCGGCCGCGGCCGCCACGGCCATCGCGCCGACCACGGCCTCGCGGTGCTGGTGCGTGGGGTAGGCGGAGATCTCCGCCTGGTGGGTCGCCTGCTCCGGATCGTCCGCGTACCAGGCGCCCAGGGGTGCGATGCGCATGGCCGCGCCGTTGCCCCAGGAACCCTGTCCGTTGAACAGGCCCGCGGCCAGCTCGCGCCAGTCCTGGCCTTCCCGGACGAGGCGGAGCAGCCGGTTGACGGCGGGGCCGTACCCCCGGTCGAAGTCGTGGTGCTCGGCGAAGGAGCGGGCGAGCGCGTCCTGGTCCAGGCGCTGGTGGGCGGCCAGGACGGCCACCACGGAGCAGGCCATCTCCGTGTCGTCCGTCCATTGCCAGGAGCCTTCGGGAAGCTCGCGGCGCTTGAGCAGCGGGTAGTTCGCCGGGACGAAGAACTGCGAGCCCAGCGCGTCTCCCACCGCAAGTCCGCGCAGGCTGGCCAGCGCCCGCTCCAGGCGCCCGAGAGAAGAGGTGTCAGCGGTCATCGCACTGCCACTCTATCCGTTGCCCCAGTACGGCACCGGGTCTCGCCAGCGCTCGAAGGGCCGGTCGAGGGCGTACCGGCCGTCCTCTGCGAGAACGAGCATCCGCATCTCGGCGTTCCCGGGGTTCGACAGCGACTCGAATTCCGCGACCGTCCAGTGGAACCAGCGCATGCAGAACAGCCGCATCGCGAGTCCGTGCGTCACCAGGAGCACGTTCGGCGGGTGGTCGGGGGCCTCGAAGCTGCGGAAGAGGCTCTCCAGGAAGCCCCCGACCCGGTCGTAGACGTCGGCGCCCGACTCGCCCTGCGGGAACCGGAAGAAGAAGTGGCCGTAGGCGTCCCGGTACGCCTTTTGCAGGCGCACGTCGTCGCGGTCCTGCCAGTTGCCCCAGTCCTGCTCGCGCAGCCGGGGTTCCTCGCGCACGCGTATGAGGTCGGGATCGAGGTGGAAGGCGCGCAGGGTCTCGAGGGTGCGGCGGTACGGGGAGACGTACACGCTCACGGGCTCCCGGCCGAACACCTCCCGGAGCGTCTTTCCGGTCTCCTCGGCCTGCCGCCAGCCGCGTTCGGTCAGGGCGAGAGCGTGGTCGGGCTCCCGCTCGTAGACGGAGTCATCAACATTGCCCGTCGACTCGCCGTGCCGGACAAGGACGATGCGCCGTGGTCGTGCCATGCCAAAACCCTAGTTCGGCCGAGGAGCGATCGAGCACTCAGGCGGGCTCATACGGCGTAGGTCACACAAATCCACTCGCCTACGCGGTCGCCGGGCCGCCCCCGGTGCCGCCGGCTCAGGGTGTCCGGGGGCCGCGGCCCCCAGGGCCTCAGACCGTCCAGGAGGGCTCCATCTCCACGATGTCACCGGTGAGGGCCGCGATGTCCGCCTCCGTCTGGGCGCGCAGGGCCAGGCGCTCCACCCGCTCGGTGCGGTACTTGCCGTGCTCGGCCGCCGACCGCCACATGGAGAGCACCATGAACTCGTGCGAGGGTGCCTCGCCGAACATGCCCCGGATCATGCCGGGCGAGCCGGCCATCGCGGGATTCCAGACCTTCTCCTGCATGAGGGTGAAGTGCTCGACGCGCTCCTCGTGCACCCGGCACAGGGCCACGCGGATCAGGTCCGCGTCGGTGAACCGCGGCTCGAAGCCGGTCTTCACATCGAAGCGGTATTCGAACAGCTTGACCTGGGCGTCCTTGAAGGTGCCGGCCTGGGCGGCGGCCAGACGGTCGTGCGAACGGGCCATGAAGGAGTCGTAGAAGGCGCGGCTCTCCCAGAAGGCGAACACGTGCGCCACTCCGGGCCGCTGCCGGCTCCAGCCTCCGCCCTGTCCCCGAAAACCCGGCTCCCCCGGAAGCCCCGCCCATTTCCGCTGCCCCCGCTCGAAGCCGCGGCGGTCCACCACGGTGCAGCGAATCCACTTGACCAGCACCGCGCCATCGTACGGCCACCGGGCGTGGCGTCGGTCACGCTCCGGCGGAGATCGCCCGCGCATGCGCCCCCGCGCACGTGGCACGATGAGCAAGCAGCCCCGACTCCACGGGAGTTGGGGGACAGACCCGCAGGGGGAAGGGAACGCCCGGTGCCTGGCTTCAGCAAGGGAATCCGCAAGGTCGAGGTCGCCCTGAAGTGGGACCCCAGTCCGGCGGGTCAGCCGCCCACCGATCTCGACATCGTCGCCGCGACCTTTGTGTCGGCGGACCCGTACGGGTCACCGGCCTATCTGGTGCACTTCGACAGCCGCTCGCCGGACGGCACGATCTTCCTCGACCGGGACAGCACGGACGGCCGGGGATTCGGCTGGGACGAGGTCATGACGCTGGAGCTCGACCGGCTCGACAGCCGGTACGCGCGCGTGGTCGTGGGCGTCGTCATCCAGCAGCGTTCCGGGGACAGGACCTTCGACGGCGTGCTGAATCCGGCCATGCGCATCCGCGAGGGGTACACCGTGCTCGCGGAGGACGAGTTCGGCTCGGTCGGCGACGCCACGGCGGCCACGATCGGGGAGTTCGCGCGGGACGAGTCCGGCGGGTGGACCTTCCGGCCCGGTGTGCACGGCTTCGACGAGGACCCGGCCGACTTCACCCGGGTCATGGGCAGGGCGCGCCGGTCCTGACCGTCAGGGCGCGCCGGTCCTGACCGTCAGCCCGTGTAGGGGGCGACGATCGCCAGTGTCCGTGCCAGCCCCTCCAGCACGGCCGCGCGGTGGGTGAGCGGGCGGGCCGGCTCGTCCGTGTTCCGCCTGCTCACGCCGCGGTCGGCCAGGACGTAGAGCATCCGCAGCGTGCGCATGGTGTTGGAGGCCCAGGCGGGCACCGGGCCGGGCTCTCCGGTCCTGAAGGCCGCGGCGACCGGGGCCAGCCAGCGCACCGAGTCGGCCTCGGTGAGGTCCGGGTGGCCGAGGATTCGGGCGAGCGCGTAGGCGATGCGGTCGTCCTCCTGGGCGTCGAAGAGGTGGTCGGTGGGCGCCAGCAGCCGGGCGGTGGCCAACTCGGCGAGCGGCTGCGGCGGCTGGCCGGGGTGCCGGGCGAGCACCGCCAGGAGATCGGCTCCGTGGGCGGCGGCGTGCACCCAGCCGAGGACCGGGTCGTGGCCGCGCAGGTCGGTCTCGGCGGGGTACCAGCGGGCGAAGGCGGTCCACCACCCCGGTCGCCAGTCGCCGGTCTCGACGAGCCGGGCGAGGACGAGCGGCGCGAAGCTGCGGGCCTGTACGGCGTGGTCCGCCAGGTGCACGGTCATCCGGTCCCCGAGCCGGCCCCGCTCGCCGGGGCTGAGCGAGGGTGTCCAGCGGACCGCCGTGAGGTAGGCGCCGTCGTCGCGCACCGCGGGATCGGGCGAGCGGAGATCGTCGCACAGGGCACCGAGGGCCGCCGCCCGGTCGGCCGCGGGGAGGTCGCGGATGTCGACGGCGTACCTGTGCGTCATGGCCATGACCACAGGGTAGGGCGCGGGCCGGGCACGAGGAGGGCCCTTCGGCAGCACCGCCGTCGAGTCCCTCGCGTACCCCCATGAGTAAGGGGCGCCGACCCATTGCCGACGCCCCTTACCTCAGTTACCGCGTGTCATCAGCTGCAGCCGCTGGTCGAGCCGCAGCCCTCGCAGATGTAGCAGGAACCGGCCCGCTGCATCCTCGTGCCGCAGGAGAAGCACAGCGGGGCGTCGGCCTGGATGCCCAGCTGCATCTCCACCAGCTCGGCGCTGGTGTGCGCCTGCTTCGGGGCGGGCTTGGCCACCTCGGCCTCGGCCTTCGGCGCGGCGACGGCCTTCAGCTCCTGGGCGCGGGGCGCCGACTGGGCCAGACCCTCGACGTCGACCTCGTCCTCCTCCATGGACTGCTCGTAGGAGCCCGTCTCCAGGTGGCGCTGACGCTCCTCGGCGGAGTGGATGCCGAGGGCGGAGCGGGTCTCGAAGGGCAGGAAGTCCAGCGCCAGGCGGCGGAAGATGTAGTCGACGATCGACTGCGCCATCCGCACGTCCGGGTCGTCCGTCATGCCGGCCGGCTCGAAGCGCATGTTGGTGAACTTCGAGACGTACGTCTCCAGGGGCACGCCGTACTGGAGGCCGACGGAGACCGCGATGGAGAAGGCGTCCATCATGCCCGCGAGGGTCGAGCCCTGCTTGGACATCTTCAGGAAGACCTCGCCGAGACCGTCGTCCGGGTAGGAGTTGGCGGTCATGTAACCCTCGGCGCCGCCGACGGTGAACGACGTGGTGATGCCGGGACGGCCCTTCGGGAGGCGCTTGCGGACGGGGCGGTACTCGACCACCTTCTCGACCGCGGCACGGATCGTGTCCTCTGTCTTCTCGGTGATCTCGGCCTTCTCGTCCTCCTTCTTCTTGGCGGAGAGCGGCTGGCCGACCTTGCAGTTGTCGCGGTAGATCGCGAGCGCCTTGACGCCGAGCTTCCAGGCCTCGTAGTAGATCTCCTCGACCTCCTCGACGGTCGCCGTCTCCGGCATGTTGACCGTCTTGGAGATGGCACCGGAGATCCAGGGCTGGATCGCGGCCATCATGCGGACGTGGCCCATCGGGGAGATGGCGCGCTCGCCCATGGCGCAGTCGAACACCTCGTAGTGCTCGGGCTTGAGGCCCGGGGCGTCGATCACATTGCCGTTGTCGGCGATGTGGGCGACGACCGCCTCGATCTGCTCCTCCTGGTAGCCCAGGCGGCGCAGGGCCTGCGGGACGGTGCCGTTGACGATCTGCATGGAGCCGCCGCCGACGAGCTTCTTGAACTTCACCAGCGCGAGGTCCGGCTCGACACCGGTGGTGTCGCAGGACATCGCCAGACCGATGGTGCCGGTCGGGGCGAGGACGGACGCCTGGGAGTTACGGAAACCGTTCTGCTCCCCGACGCGCAGCACGTCCTGCCAGGCCTCGGTCGCCGCGGCCCACACCGGGGTGTCCAGGTCGTCCATCCGGACGGCCGTGCCGTTGGCGTCGGAGTGCTGCTTCATGACGCGCTTGTGGGCGTCGGCGTTGCGGGCGTAGCCGTCGTAGGGGCCGACGACCGCGGCGAGTTCGGCGGAACGGCGGTAGGCCGTACCCGTCATCAGGGAGGTGATGGCACCGGCCAGGGAGCGGCCGCCGTCCGAGTCGTACGCGTGGCCGGTGGCCATCAGCAGGGCGCCGAGGTTGGCGTAGCCGATGCCGAGCTGGCGGAACGCGCGGGTGTTCTCGCCGATCTTCTGGGTCGGGAAGTCCGCGAAGCAGATCGAGATGTCCATCGCGGTGATGACCAGCTCGACGACCTTCTGGAAGCGCTCGGTCTCGAAGGACTGGGTGCCCTTGCCGTCGTCCTTGAGAAACTTCATCAGGTTCAGCGAGGCCAGGTTGCAGGACGTGTTGTCCAGGTGCATGTACTCGCTGCACGGGTTCGACGCGGTGATCCGGCCGGACTCGGGGCAGGTGTGCCAGTTGTTGATGGTGTCGTCGTACTGGATGCCCGGGTCGGCGCAGGCCCAGGCGGCCTCGGCGATCTTGCGGAAGAGCGCCTTGGCGTCGACCTCCTCGATGACCTCACCGGTCATACGGGCACGCAGGCCGAAGTTGCCGCCCTTCTCGACCGCGGACATGAACTCGTCGTTCACGCGGACCGAGTTGTTGGCGTTCTGGTACTGGACGGACGTGATGTCGTCGCCGCCCAGGTCCATGTCGAAGCCCGCGTCACGCAGGACGCGGATCTTCTCCTCCTCGCTGACCTTCGTCTGGATGAAGTCCTCGATGTCGGGGTGGTCGACGTCGAGCACGACCATCTTGGCGGCGCGGCGGGTGGCGCCACCGGACTTGATGGTGCCGGCGGAGGCGTCGGCACCGCGCATGAAGGAAACCGGGCCGGAGGCGTTGCCGCCCGAGGAGAGCAGCTCCTTGGAGGACCGGATGCGGGAGAGGTTCAGGCCGGCGCCGGAGCCGCCCTTGAAGATCATCCCCTCTTCCTTGTACCAGTCGAGGATCGACTCCATGGAGTCGTCGACGGACAGGATGAAGCACGCCGAGACCTGCTGGGGCTGCGGGGTGCCGACGTTGAACCAGACGGGGCTGTTGAAGCTGAAGATCTGTTGCAGGAGGGCGTACGCCAGCTCGTGCTCGAAGATCTCGGCGTCGGCGGGGGACGCGAAGTACTTGTGGTCCTCGCCGGCCTTCCGGTACGTCTTCACGATGCGGTCGATCAGCTGCCTGAGGCTGACCTCACGCTGCGGGGTGCCCACGGCACCGCGGAAGTACTTGCTGGTGACGATGTTGACCGCGTTCACCGACCAGAAGTCGGGGAACTCGACGCCACGCTGCTCGAAGTTGACCGAGCCGTCGCGCCAGTTGGTCATGACGACGTCACGGCGCTCCCAGGCCACCTCGTCGTACGGGTGCACGCCGGGGGTGGTGTGGATGCGCTCGATACGCAGGCCCTTGCTGGCCTTGGTGCCCTTGGCTCGGGAACCTCGTGCCGGACCGCTCGCCGTCTCTGTCATGCCGCCTCCCTGTTCGGGCGAAAACGCCCTGAAGTGCCACGTTGTTCCCGTGACACGGTGTTCTGTCTTGTGCTGCGGGCTCCCTCACGCTGCCGCCCGCAACAGGTCCTGGATCGCCGCCTCCCGGCCGGAACCCGGGTCTCCGTCCGGTTTCCGGCCCGCCGGTCAGTCGGCGGCGTGGGCGGGCACGGGGACCTGAGTGGTCCCCCCGCGCCCGCGGTCGTCCTCCTGGCTCCCCGGTCCCGCGTCCTCGTCGTCCGCGGCGGGGCACCGCCCGCCTTCCCTCAGCTCCGCGATGGCGGCCTCGAAGTCCTCGAGCGAGTCGAAGGCCCGGTAGACGGAGGCGAACCGCAGAAATGCGACGAGGTCGAGCTCCTGCAACGGGCCGAGTATGGCCAGACCCACGTCATGGGTGGTCAGCTCGGCGCTCCCGGTGGCCCGCACCGCCTCCTCGACCCGCTGGCCGAGCTGGGCGAGGGCGTCCTCCGTGACAGGCCGTCCCTGGCATGCCTTGCGCACGCCGTTGATGACCTTGGTACGGCTGAACGGCTCGGTTACCCCGGACCGCTTCACCACCATGAGCGAGCACGTCTCCACGGTCGTGAAACGACGGGAGCAGTCGGGGCACTGGCGGCGCCTGCGGATCGACGTGCCGTCGTCGGTCGTACGACTGTCGACCACACGGCTGTCGGGGTGCCTGCAGAAGGGGCAGTGCATGTTCTCCAACCCTCCTCACAGCAGACTCAACAGCCTCGCCGGACCACACAGGCCCCTCGAAGCAGCCCTAAGCATAGGCGATCGCGGCGGGCTCGAAGACCCGGGTCCCCCCGAAAACCACAACTTGTGGGTCGGTGTAGCCATCCAACCACTAGATGTGGGGATCGGCGCATACACCGAGGCAGAGCAGCGTGTCGCAGCGCGACGACGAGGGAAACGGCCGCGCACGTCCGCGGACCGTCTGCCCGGCATCCGTCCGCGCACACGTCGGACAACACGCGGGCGCGCGGCCGTATCGCCGGGGCATTTACGGAGATACCGTGGGCGCCGCACGGAGGACGCGTAGGACTCCGGCACAGAAGGGTCCGGCAGCCCGGTCGACGGGATTCCGGATGGCAGACTGGGGCAGCAACCCACGAGGTGATCCACCCCGGCGGTGAAGAGTACAACAATGGGTGCTTTTGCCCGCCAGGGGTCGCGTTAGCCATACACCCGGACACATGATCGCGACAGGTGAATCGCACTTTTTCACTCGAACGTGTGTTTGGCGCAACCTTTCGAAAGCAACTACCGTTGTGCAGCAGGGAGACCATCGAGAGGGGCCGACGTGACCACCACCGCAGACAGTGCCACCATCACTGCCCAGGACCGCTCCCAGGGCCGAGTCGAGCCGGTACATGCGATGAACGAAGCCACGAATCCCGAGGGGCACAAGCGCTCCCTGCCGGGCCGACCTCCAGGCATCCGGGCGGACAGCTCGGGCCTCACCGACCGGCAGCGCCGGGTGATCGAGGTCATCAGGGACTCCGTGCAGCGGCGCGGCTACCCGCCGTCGATGCGCGAGATCGGCCAGGCCGTCGGTCTCTCCAGCACCTCTTCGGTCGCACACCAGCTCATGGCCCTGGAGCGCAAGGGCTTCCTGCGCCGTGACCCGCACCGCCCGCGGGCGTACGAGGTCCGCGGTTCCGACCAGGCCGTGACCGTGCAGCCCACGGACACCGCCGGCAAGCCCGCCGCGTCGTACGTCCCCCTGGTCGGCCGTATCGCCGCCGGTGGCCCGATCCTCGCCGAGGAGTCGGTCGAGGACGTGTTCCCGCTGCCCCGGCAGCTCGTCGGCGACGGCGAGCTGTTCGTCCTGAAGGTCGTCGGCGACTCCATGATCGAGGCCGCCATCTGCGACGGCGACTGGGTCACCGTCCGCCGCCAGCCGGTCGCCGAGAACGGCGACATCGTGGCCGCCATGCTCGACGGTGAGGCCACCGTCAAGCGCTTCAAGCGCGAGGACGGCCACGTCTGGCTCCTCCCGCACAACTCGGCCTACGAGCCGATCCCCGGCGACGACGCGACCATCCTGGGCAAGGTCGTCGCCGTGCTGCGGCGCGTCTGACGGCCGCGGCGGACGGGGCCTGCGGCCCCTCCCCCTGACCGGGCCCCGGAACCCCTGCGCCGGTTCCGGGGCCCTGTGCGTTCGCCGTACATCCGGCCGCCTGGGCACTTCACGTCCGGCGCGGGCGCATCGCGTCCGGCCGCGCGGGTGCCTCAGCCGGCTTCCGTCTCCTTGGCCGCCGTGTCGATCGCCGCGAGCGACCTGCGCACCTGGTTGCGGTCCGTGGTGTACCAGAAGTCGGGCAGCGAGGCCTTGAGGTAGCCGCCGTACCGAGCGGTCGCGAGCCGCTGGTCCAGGATCGCGACCACACCGCGGTCCCCGGAGGCGCGCACCAGACGGCCGGCGCCCTGGGCCATGAGCAGGGCGGCGTGGGTCGCGGCCACCGCCATGAAGCCGTTGCCGCCCGCTTCCTCCACCGCCTTCTGGCGGGCGCTCATCAGCGGGTCGTCGGGACGCGGGAACGGGATCTTGTCCATGACGACGAGCTGGCAGCTGGGCCCCGGGACGTCGACGCCCTGCCACAGCGACAGCGTGCCGAACAGACAGGTCCTGGGGTCGGCCGCGAAGTTCTTGATCAGCTCGCCGAGGGTCTCCTCGCCCTGGAGCAGGATCGGGAACTCGGGAATCCGTGTGCGCAGCTCCTCCGCGGCGAGCTGGGCCGCCCGCATGGAGGAGAAGAGTCCGAGGGTGCGGCCGCCGGCGGCCTGGATCAGCTCGGTCAGCTCGTCGAGCATGTCGGTGCGCTCGCCGTCCCTCGCGGGACGCGCGAGGTGCTTGGCGACGTACAGGATGCCCTGCTTGCGGTAGTCGAAGGGGGAACCGACGTCCACGCCCTTCCACTGGGGCAGGTCATCGCCCGCGGCACCCTCGGGCCCCAGTCCCAGGGATGCGCCGACGCCGTTGAAGTCGCCGCCCAGCTTGAGCGTCGCCGAGGTGAGGACGACGCTGCGGTCCGCGAACAGCTTCTCCCGCAGCAGCCCGGAGACGGACATGGGAGCGACACACAGGGAGGCGCCGAAACGGTCGTGGCGCTCGTACCAGACGACGTCCCATTCGGAGCCGTTCGCCACCCGCTCGGCCACGTCGTGCACCGTCTCCACCGAGGCCAGCGCCTGCTTGCGCACCGCGTCCTCGTCCTGGACGGACTTGTCGCGGGTCGAGCCGATCGCGGTGATCACCGCACGGGCGGCGTCCCGCAGTGCCATCAGGGCGTAGCCGAGGTCCTCGGGGATCTCCTCGAGGCGGCCCGGCAGCGCCAGCTCCATCACCCGCTCGAAGCCCTCGGCGGCGGTCTGGAGCTGGTCGGCGGCCTTCTCGTTGACGAGCTTGGCCGCCCGGCGGACGGCGCGGTTGACCTGGCCGGGTGTGAGCTCGCCGGTGGCGACGCCGGTGACACGGGAGACCAGCTCGTGCGCCTCGTCCACGATCAGGACCTCGTGCTGGGGCAGCACGGGGGCGCCCTCGATCGCGTCGATGGCGAGGAGCGCGTGGTTCGTGACGACGACCTCGGCGAGCTTGGCGCGCTCGCGGGCCATCTCCGCGAAGCACTCGGCGCCGTAGGCGCACTTCGACGCCCCCAGGCACTCCCGGGAGGACACCGACACCTGGGCCCAGGCGCGGTCGGAGACACCCGGCGTGAGGCCGTCGCGGTCGCCGGTCTCGGTCTCGTCGGCCCAGTCCCGCAGACGGAGCAGGTCCTGGCCCAGCTTGCTGGTGGGCGCGGCGGCCTCGAACTGGTCGAAGAGGCCGTCCTCCTCGTCCTGCGGCATTCCCTCGTGCAGGCGGTGCAGGCACAGGTAGTTCGACCTGCCCTTGAGCATGGCGAAATCCGGGCGCCGGCGCAGCAGCGGATGCAGGGCCTCGACGGTGCGGGGCAGGTCGCGTTCCACCAGCTGTCGTTGCAGTGCGAGCGTGGCCGTGGCGACGATCACCCGCTCCCCGTGGGCGAGTGCGGGCACGAGGTAGCCCAGCGACTTTCCGGTGCCGGTGCCGGCCTGGACCAGCAGGTGGGATCCGTCGTCGATCGCTTCGGCGACCGCTTCGGCCATGGTCACCTGGCCGGGGCGCTCCGTACCGCCGACGGCTGCGACAGCGGCGTGGAGGAGTTCGGGGAGTGAGGGCTTCGTCATAGCCCGACCACCCTACGGCCCGGCACTGACAAACGGGCGATCACGATCTTCCTCTCGTCCTTCTCCGTGGGTGGGTGCGCTACGTCAGGCCGCGCCGCACCCGGTCCCGGATCATGAGGGCGGCCCGCTTGGCGGGCAGGTCGACCTCGGCCGCGCACCGGAAGCCGGCGCTCAGGAAGGCGGCCACGGAGGGAGCGTTGCGGAGATCGGGCTCCGCGAGGACCCGGGCACAGGTGGGGCGGCGGTCGAGGATCAGCTCGGCCACGGCTCTGAGCAGCGCGGACCCAAGGCCCCGCGCCCGGTCGCCGGCATCGCCGATGAGTACGTGGATCCCGGTGTCGTGCGGCCGCGCCGGATAGTGGCGGGCGAGCGGGTCCAGGTCCGCACGGTAGATCTCCCAGTAGCTCATGGGGGTGCCGTCCAGCACACCCAGGCAGGGCACGCTGCGCCCGTCGCCGTCGAGCTGGGCGCGCAGGTGGCGCTCCGTCCGGTCGTGGGGTCCGGCCAGCTCCCAGAAGGAGGAGACGGCGGGGTCGTTCATCCAGCGGTGGACCAGCGGCAGGTCCTGATCGACGCGTACCGGAACCAGCTGGAACCGGCCCACGGGGGTCGCGGCCGGTCCCCATGCGGCGACATGGTCGAGCAGGTCGTCCCGGCTCCCGGCAAGGCGGTCCCCGCTCCGGCCGGCCGGGGCGGAGCCGAAGAGCGCGATGAACTCGGCGGGCAGTCTCAGGTCCAGCGTGTCCTCGCCGTCGCCGAAGGTCGCGGTGTCCCCCGCTGTCCTCAGGGCTCCACCGCTGTCGGCATCCTTGTCGCCGGTGGCGACGGTGCTTCGCGTGCCGTCGAGGGCGCCCGTGCCGTCCGGGCCTTGCGTGCCGTCGGAGGCTCGCGGGCCGGCCGGGGTTCGCGTGCCGTCGGAGGCTTGCGTGCCGTCGGGGTCCCAGGGACGGGAGGGGCCCGGACGGAGGGGGACGGAGAAGGGGCCGGTGCCGGCGCTCGCGTCGGTGGAAGGCACGGTGCGCTCCTCTCGGGAGACGAAGGGGGTCATGGTCCTCGGCGACGGCGGAAGACGGTGCGGTGCGGGGTGCTCGGCAGTGCCGGGCGTGCTCAGCAGTGCAGCGGGTTGGCGATGGTGACGTATACGGACTGGGTGTCGACGGGGCCGACGAGTTCGTCCAGGCCGTGCAGCCGGGTCAGCAGGTTGGCCTTGCACCGCAGGACCGGTGAGTCGAGCAGGAGGGCGGGCAGCGGGGTGCGCAGCGGGGCGGGTCCCGAGACGACGTCGGTGAGGAAGCCGCGGAACGCCGCGAGAAGCAGCCGCTCGTCGGCGAGCCCCTGGGAGCCGAACGCGCCGATCAGCCCGAACACGTTGTTGACGGCGAGGTAGTAGGCGAAGCGTTCGTCGGTGACCTCGTCGGAGACGAACGTGTCGCTGTGTTCACCGATGCCGGGCAGCCGCGCGTCGAGCTCGTGCCGCCGGGACTCGCGGAAGTAGTAGCCCTGGTTGTCGCGGTAGCGGCCGCCGGCGGGCCAGCCGTCCGGGTCGAGCAGGAGCAGCGTGTTCTGCTGGTGGGCTTCGAGGGCGATGCCGGCCTCGCTGTCCAGCCAGAGCACGGGCCGTACGACCTGTTCGAGGTAGCGCAGGAACCACTCCGCGGCGACGGCTCCGACGGGCCGGCCGGTGCGGGCGGCGAGCCGTGTGAGGAGCTGCGCCAGCCGGGACCCCTGGCGGCAGGCGCCGCCCGGCGCTGCCGGCGAGGCGTGGGGGCCGGGTTCGGCGAGCGGCCTGGGCGAGACGAGTCCGGCGACGCAGTTGACGTCGTCGGCCGGGGTGAACGGGTTGTGCCTGATCACGACGTCGAGGCCGGGCAGGGGGCGGCCGTCGGGGCCGTCGACGGCGAGCCAGGCCGGGTCGCGGACGATGTCGAAGCCGGGGTGTACGGCCTGCCACTGCTTCGCCAGGCCACCGCGCAGCAGCCGGTGCACCTCGACGCCGCGATGGAGTTCCTTGCGCAGGTTCTCGCGCCGGGAGTTGGTGATGCGCAGGCCCAGCGACAGCTTCAGCATCGCGGGTGCGCCGGTCCGGTGGACGGTGCGCACGGAAGAGGTGGGGTGCCAGGGCGCGCCGAGCGGGCCCAGGTCGCGCAGCTCGCCGGAGTCGAGCAGGGCGGCGATCGCGGGGCGGTGCCGGACTTCGCGCGCCTGCCAGGGGTGCAGGGGGAGGACGGCGTGTCCGTCGGGCAGGGACAGCCCGGTTCCGGCGAGGCGCCGGGTGAGCTCAAGGGCGGGCAGCGGCCGGCCGCGTTCGGTCCAGGCCGAGTCGGTCCTGAGCAGGGCGGGGGTGACGGCCATCCAGTGCAGCGGGAAGGAGCCGCGCAGCTCGGGTGAGTACAGCCGGGCCTCCGCGTCGGTCAGACCTTCCCTGCTTTTCGGCGTCGGGTGCAGGGGGTGGCCGAGGAGGAGGGCCTGTTCGGCGGCGAGGAAGAGGTCGGGTCCGTCGGCCGGGCGTGCGCGCCGGTCGCGGATGAAGGCCGCGGTGCGGCGCAGGGAGTCGGCCACCCTGGCGACCAGATCCGCGCCGTCGTGGACGGGGGTGTCGGGAACGGAGCCGTCAACGGCACGGACGTCGGCGGCGGAGCCGTCATTGGAGTCGGCGGCGGGGGTGGCCTGGGCGCTGGTGTCCGCGGCGGAGCCGGCCTGGGAGCCCCCGCCCTGGACGGGTACGCCCTGTGCGGGAACGGGCCTGGGGCCATGGACCTGCCCGGTGCCGTCCGTGTGGCCAGGAGTCTCCCTGGCGAGCAGGGCCGCGAGGGTGACGGCGTCGACGGGCGGGGCGGCTTCGGGCGAGCCGGCGAGGCGAGGAGGCCCGAAGCGGTGCCAGCCGGTCGGGGACCAGTGGTGGACCGGTGCGAGCAGCGCGGTCCCGCTGCCCGGCAGCGGGATGCCGAGGGTGCCGGTGGTGGGGGCGGTGAGGTTGGTCTCCCGGACCCAGCAGCGCAGGAGGTTGTCGACCGCGGCCGCCTGGGCGGCGGTGCGGGGGTCCGGATCGTCCAGCGGGTCGAGGCCGGGAGTGCCGGGGGCGCCGGGCTGTGTGGGGCTCGGCGTCCGGCGCTTCTGCTGGGGAACCGACTCGGCGAGCGGGACGGAGGCGGGCTGGTGGCCCGAGTCGCCTGGTTCCTCGGGGCCTCCGGAGCGGCCGTCGGGGGTGGGGGTGGCGTTCAAGACGGCTCCTCGGGGCTGGGCTGCGGTGGTGCGGGGTGGTTCTGGTGGTGCGGAGTGGTGCTGGTGGTGCTGGTGGCGTGAAGCAGTGCGATGGTGGGTGCCGGTGGTGCTCCTGGTGCTGGTGCGGTCGTCGGCTCGGGCACCGAGACCCGTTCGCCGGGTGCTCGTCACCGAGCCCGGCCCCCTTCGCCGAGCCGGAGCCTCCTTTCGCCGCGTGCTTCCTGGCCGAGCGCCCGCCGTCGACTGCCCATCGGCGAGCAGGGAGCAGGCCGGGCGCCGGCCGTGACATAGGGAGGCGGCGCAGCCGGACTCTCGATGTCTCCCGCCGGGGAACGGCGGTCAGCCGGTGCGTGGAGGGGGTCCGCCGGGGGACCGCCGGTGGCGCGCCGCCGCCGCGATCGCGTCGGACAGGCGGTCCAGTACGGCTGCCGCCTGTTCGTCGCTGATGGTCAGTGGGGGAAGGAGCCGTACGACACCGGCGTGTCGGCCGCCCAGTTCCACGATGAGGCCGCGGTGCAGGCACTCCCGCTGGACGGCCGCGGCGAGTTCGGGATCGGCGGGGCGCGGGGTTCGGACCGGTTCCGCCCCGTTCACCAGGGCGCCGGGCTCGCCCGGTTCGCCGGGGACAGGGCCTCCGCCGAATCCGGTGCTCTCGCCCTCCGGGTCGACCAGTTCGAGTCCGATCATCAGACCGCGACCCCGAACGTCCCCGACGCAGGGGAACTCGTCCCGCAATGCGCACAGTTGGGACAACATCCGGGAGCCGAGCGCTGCAGCCCGTTCGGCCAGGCCGTTCTCGCGGACGTGGGCCAGGGTGGCGGTGCCCGCGGCCATGGCGAGCTGGTTGCCGCGGAAGGTTCCGGCGTGGGCGCCGGGCCGCCAGACGTCGAGGTCGTCGCGGTAGACGACCACGGCGAGCGGGAGGCTGCCGCCGATGGCCTTGGACAGCACCATGACGTCCGGCGTGACACCGCTGTGGTCGACGCCCCAGAAGGCGCCGGTGCGGCCGACGCCGGTCTGGACCTCGTCGGCGATCAGCGGGACGGACCGGTCGGCCGTGATCCGCCGCATGCGGCGCAGCCAGTCGTCCGGTGCCGGGATCACCCCGCCCTCGCCCTGGACGGGTTCGACGATCATCCCGGCGGGCAGCGGCACGCCGGACTTGGGGTCGTCGAGGAGCGATTCGGTGTAACGGGCGGAGAGTTCGGCGCCGCGCGGGCCGCCGACGCCGAAGGGGCAGCGGTAGTCCTGCGGATACGGCAGGCGGGCGACCCGGACCTCACCGGCGCCGCCGGAAGCGGCCAGGGCGGCGGCCGTCATGCCGTGGTAGGCGCCGGTGAAGGCGAGCATGCCGGCCCGTCCGGTGGCCGCCCGGACGAGTTTGAAGGCGGCCTCGACCGCGTCGGTGCCGGCCGGTCCGCAGAACTGGACGCGGGCGCGGCCGGCGAGACCCGGTGGCAGGGTCTGGAACAGCTCGGTGATGAAGGCGTCCTTGACGGGCGTCGCCAGGTCGAGGACGGAGAGCGGAGCGCCGGAGTCGAGGACGCGGCGGATGGCCTCCAGCACGACCGGGTGGTTGTGCCCGAGGGCGAGCGTCCCGGCGCCGGAGAGACAGTCCAGGTAGCGGCGGCCGTCGGCGCCCTCGATGGTCAGCCCGCGTGCCCGCACGGGCACGATGGGCAGCGCCCGGGCGTAGGTGCGCGCCGCTGATTCACGCGCCGACTGGCGCCGCAGGATGCCCTCGTGCACGGCGCGCGCTTCCCCGCACGCATCCTCAGCCACCGACTCGGTCACGGCCACTGCTCGCTGTCCTCCCGCTGTCCAGAGGCGAGTTGATCGACGGGACCGGGCACAGGCAGCAGCCCCCTCACCGTTACCAACCGCTGACCGGCCTGCGGGTTACGGGTTGCCTCAAGATCCTTGCCGTGACGGAACTGTTGCCCTTCCGTCGGAAGTCCCCCACAGCGACCGCATAGTGTGTGGTCCCGTTCCCAGAGGTCCGCGCGGCCGGCGTGAACTCCCCGTGAGTTCCCGGCCGGTGCGCGGGCCGAGCGCCTAGTTCCTTCACAGCAGGGGGAGTCAAGACCATGCGATCCATACGGCCGTCGTTCACCGTTCGCCGAGGGAGGGGCGCGTCCCGCAGAACCTCCCCCGTGCCGGCGATGGTCGCCCTCGTCTCGGTGCTGGCGCTGACCGCCACCGCCTGCAACGGCGACGACCACGCCGACGCCAAGCCCTCCGTCACCACGACGGCGGGCACGGCCGGCGACGGGAAGATCAAGATCCCGGAGGACATCCGGAAGCGGCTCCGCGAGCACGGGATCGACATCGACAAGTGGAAGCACGGCGCCTGGAAGAACTGGAACCGGGACGACTGGCTGCGCGAGGCCAACGACTTCGTCAACCCGATCATCAAGGGCCTGTGGAACCCGGACCGGATGCGGGGCGCCGACGACCCCGACAAGGGGGTCGACGACAACGACATCTCCGGTGACCAGGGAGTGACCGACCCGACGCCGGCGCCGGTGCGGGCCCAGGCGGTCCGGGCGCCGTACCACGCCGGCGCCGCCACGTCGGGCAAGGTGTTCTTCGACTCCCCCGAGGGCACCATGGTCTGCTCGGCGACGGTCGTGGAGGACCCCGCGCACCCCGGCAAGTCCAACCTCATCTGGACGGCGGGCCACTGCGTGCACGCCGGCAGGACCGGCGGCTGGTACCGCAACATCGCGTTCGTGCCGTCGTACAACAACGCGGGCAAGTCGAACGCCGAGCTGCAGGACGCGACCAGGGACGAGGTCGCGCCGTACGGGGTGTGGTGGGCCGACGAGGCGAAGACCTCCCAGCAGTGGATCGACCAGGGCGGTGAGACCGGTGGCAACGGGGCGTCGTACGACTTCGCGGTCATCCATGTGACACCGGAGCAGGGCAACGCCGGCAAGTCGCTGGAGGAGACCGTCGGTGGCGCCCTTCCGGTGAACTTCAACGCCCCCGCCGTGCCGAAGGTGCGCAGCATCACGGCCTCCGGCTACCCGGCTGCGGCTCCCTACGACGGTCAGCTGCTCTACCAGTGCCAGGACAAGCCGGGCCGGCTGTCGATCCGGAGGACGGACCCGACGATGTACCGGATCGGCTGCACGATGACCGGCGGTTCCTCCGGCGGCGGCTGGGTGGAGACGGGCTCCGACGGCAAGCCGGCGCTGGTCTCCAACACGTCCATCGGCCCGGTGTCCTCGGGCTGGCTGGCGGGTCCGCGGCTGGGTGAGGTGGCCAAGGGCGTGTACGACTCGGTCAGCAAGAAGTTCGCCGGGCGGTGACGCGGTAACGGCGCACGGGCGGCGGCGGGGCGGCATCACGACCGGCCTCGTGGCCGCCCCGGCGGCCGGCGCCCGCCGGGACAGGACGAAGGCCCGCCACCCGTCAGGGGGTGGCGGGCCTTCGTCGTGCCGGAAGGTCAGGCCGCGGGGGCCGGCGTGTACGGCGCCAGGTCCGCCGCCAGCTCCTCGTGCACCCGGACCTTGAGCAGGGTGCCCTCCGCGGTGTGCTCCTCGGAGATCACCTCGCCCTCGGTGTGGGCGCGTGCGACGAGCTTGCCGTGCGTGTAGGGCACGAGTGCCTCGACCTCGACCGAGGGGCGGGGCAGCTCGTCGTCGATCAGCGTGAGCAGCTTCCCGATGCCCCGGCCGGTGCGGGCCGACACGGCGATCGAGCGCTTCTCCACCCGCAGCAGCCGCTGGAGCACCAGCGGGTCGGCCGCGTCCGCCTTGTTGATCACGACGATCTCGGGCACGTCGGTGGCGCCGACGTCCCGGATCACCTCGCGCACCGCGGCGAGCTGCTCCTCGGGGTCGGGGTGCGAGCCGTCCACCACGTGCAGGATCAGGTCGGCGTCGCCGACCTCCTCCATGGTGGAGCGGAACGCCTCGACCAGGTGGTGCGGCAGGTGCCGGACGAAGCCGACGGTGTCGGCGAGCGTGTACAGCCTGCCGCTCGGGGTCTCCGCCCGGCGGACGGTCGGGTCCAGGGTCGCGAACAGGGCGTTCTCGACCAGGACGCCGGCGCCGGTGAGGCGGTTGAGCAGGGAGGACTTGCCGGCGTTGGTGTAGCCGGCGATGGCGACCGACGGCACCTTGTTGCGCCGGCGTTCCTGGCGCTTGATCTCGCGGCCGGTCTTCATGTCCGCGATCTCCCGGCGCATCTTCGCCATCTTCTCGCGGATCCGACGCCGGTCCGTCTCGATCTTGGTCTCACCGGGGCCACGGGTGGCGAGGCCACCGCGACCGCCACCCATCTGGCGGGACAGGGACTGACCCCAGCCGCGCAGGCGCGGCAGCATGTACTGCATCTGGGCGAGCGCGACCTGCGCCTTGCCCTCGCGGGACTTGGCGTGCTGGGCGAAGATGTCGAGGATCAGGGCCGTACGGTCGATGACCTTGACCTTGACGACGTCTTCGAGCTGGATCAGCTGGCCGGGGCTCAGCTCACCGTCGCAGATGACGGTGTCCGCGCCCGACTCGAGCACGATGTCACGCAGCTCCAGCGCCTTGCCGGAGCCGATGTAGGTGGCAGCGTCGGGCTTGTCGCGGCGCTGGATCACGCCGTCGAGCACGAGCGCGCCCGCGGTCTCCGCGAGGGCGGCCAGCTCCGCGAGGGAGTTGTCGGCGTCCTGGGCGGTTCCGGTGGTCCACACGCCGACGAGCACGACCCGCTCCAGGCGGAGCTGGCGGTACTCGACCTCGGTGACGTCCTCCAGCTCGGTGGAGAGACCCACCACGCGGCGCAGGGCCGCGCGCTCGGAGCGGTCGAACTGGTCACCGTCCCGCTCGCCGTCGATCTCGTGGCTCCAGGCGACGTCCTCTTCCATCAGGGCATCGGCCCGAAGACCTTCGGGATAGGTGTGCGCGAGGCGCTTGGTGTCCTGGGAAGGGGAAGAAGAGGAGGTCATTGGATCCTTACGTCGATGGAATGGCCGATCCGCCGGAGGCGGTACACCGGCGGTCACGAGGTACAACGCCCGGGTACTCCGGGAGATTCCCGTGTCCCGTGCCGCGCATACCTGAAAATGGTCGCACGGCACGGCCCGTCTCGTCACCGCCTTATTTCGGGATGCGCACCCTGGGAGCCTTGCCCTGCGCCACGCTCTTCCAGTCCGGGTGACCGGGCATCGGCGGGGTCTTCGCGCCGTACAGCCAGTCATGGAAGAAGCCGCTCAGGTCGCGGCCGCCGACGGCGGAGGCGAGGCGGACGAAGTCGGCGGTGGTGGCGGTAGAGTCCCGGTGCTCCCGCACCCACAGCCGCTCCAGGCGCTCGAAGGCGTCCCGGCCGATCTCCTGGCGCAGGGCGTAGAGCACCAGCGCGGCTCCGTCGTAGATGTTCGGGCGGAAGATGCTGATCTTCTCGCCGGGCTTCGGCGGCTTCGGCAGGCCGGGCGGGCCGCCGGCCGCCCGCCAGCGGTCGGAGGCGCCGTACGCGGCCTTCATGCGGTCCACCATGGACCGGTGCGCCTTCTCCTCCGAGTAGAGGCTCTCGTACCAGGTGGCGTGCCCCTCGTTCAGCCAGACGTCGGACCAGGTGCGAGGGCTGACGCTGTCCCCGAACCACTGGTGCGACAGCTCGTGCACCATGATCGAGTCCAGGTACCAGGAGGGGTAGGCGGAGTCGCCGAACAGGTCCTTCTCGAAGAGCGAGAGGGTCTGCGTCTCCAGTTCGAATCCGGTGTCGGCCTGCGCCATGAGCACGCCGTAGGTCTCGAACGGGAAGTCTCCGACCTTGCTCTCCATCCAGGCGATCTGGTCGGGCGTCTTGGCCAGCCAGGGTTCGAGCGCCTTGCGGTCGGCGCTGGGCACGACGTCCCGGACCGGCAGTCCGTGCGGGCCCTGGCGGTGCAGGACGGCGGAGCGCCCGATGGACACCTGGGCGAGTTCGGTGGCCATGGGGTGCAGGGTGCGGTAGGTCCAGGTGGTGGAGGAGCCGGCCCGCTGCGTTGCGAGGGGCACTCCGTTGGCGACGGCGGTGTAGCCGTTCGGGGCGGTGATCCGGATGGTGAACCGCGCCTTGTCCGAGGGGTGGTCGTTGCAGGGGAAGACCAGGTGGGCGGCGTCGGCCTGGTTGGCCATGGCGAGGCCGTCGGAGGTGCGCACCCAGCCGCCGTCCTGGTCCTTGGCCGCGACCGGATCGCTGGTGTGCTTCACGGTGATCCGCATCCAGCGGCCCGCGGGCAGGCGGCGGTCCGGCGTGACGACCAGGTCCTCGCCGGCGCCGGCGAAGCCGGCGGGCCGGCCGTTGACCTCGACGGACTCGACCTTGCCGTGCGCGAAGTCCAGGTTGACGTGGTCGAGGGCGGAGGTGGTGTGGGCGTCGATGGTGGTGACGGCCTGCAGCGGTTTGTCGTTGGCGCCTGAGTAGGTGAAGGACAGGTCGTACGCCGCCACGTCGTACCCCGGGTTGCCGAGGTACGGATAGAGGCGGTCGCCGACGCCCAGGGGCTCGGCGGGCGCGGCGGCGGCGAGGAGGCAGACGCAGACGGCGGAGGCGAGCAGGGCGGCCCTCCGGCGGCCGAGCGGCCGGCGGGACGGGCGCGGGCGGGGCTTGAGCGACATGCAACACCGCTACCAGCGCGGGCGTGCGCCACGGCGGCGACGCGCGTCCGGCCCACCCGAACGGGTTGGTCCGGCGACGCATTCTGCGCTGCCGGGACCGGCACCCGGGCCTTTTGAGTCCGGTGCCGAGTCCTGGACCCGGTCACCGGCGCCGGCGAACCGCTACTGGTGCTGGGCCCGGTCCACGTCGTACACCCCGGGTACGTCCCGCATGGCGCGCATCAGGGCCGGGAGGTGCGCCGCGTCGGGCAGCTGGAGGCTGTAGGTGTGGTGGACCCTCCCCTGGCTGGGC
This sequence comes from Streptomyces sp. IBSBF 3136, assembly GCF_036815105.1. Lineage (NCBI taxonomy): Bacteria > Bacillati > Actinomycetota > Actinomycetes > Kitasatosporales > Streptomycetaceae > Streptomyces > Streptomyces sp. IBSBF 3136. The sequence continues at coordinate 58,693 of NZ_JAJSZC010000003.1, read as the reverse complement.
GGTTCGACGGTCGCGGAGACGATCTCGACGCCCTCCGTGGCGATGGCCTCGGTGAGGTCGGCCAGGAGATGCGGGCGGCCGAACGATTCAGCGACCAGCGTGACCCGGCACTCGGTGGTCTCCCCCCAGCGCACGCCGATCTCCGCGCGCCCCCGGCTCTTCATGTGCGCGACCGCAGCGCACTGCACGCGGTGCACGGTCACCACTCCCCCGCGCACCAGGAAGCCCGTGATCTCGTCGGGCGGGACGGGCGTGCAGCACCCGGCGAGGCGTACGGAGGCGCCCGGCCGGTCCACCAGGACCTCGGCGCCGCGGGGACGGGTGTCGGGAGCGTCCTCGGCGGCGACGGGCCGGGCGGGCGGGCCGCTCGCCGCGCCCCGGTCGTCGGCCTCGCTCTCACCGGTCTCGGCCGGGTGGGTGGCGAGCCAGCGCTGGATGGCGATGCGGGCGGCGGGGGTATGGGCGTGCTCCAGCCACTCGCGGGAGGGCTCGGAGGCCGGGTCCTGGCCCATGAGGAGCTGGACCGTGTCGCCGTCCCGCAGGACCGTGCTGAGCGTCGCGAGGCGGCCGTTGACGCGGGCGCCGATGCAGGCGTGGGCGTCCTCGCCGTACTGCGCGTAGGCGGCGTCCACGCAGGTGGCGCCCTCGGGTAGGCCCAGGGTGCCGCCGTCGGGCCGGAAGACGGTGATCTCCCGGTCCTGGGCGAGGTCCTCGCGCAGGGTGGACCAGAAGGTGTCGGGGTCGGGCGCGGCCCGCTGCCAGTCGAGGAGCCGGGAGAGCCAGCCGGGCCGGGTGGGGTCGGCGCGCTCGCCGTCGGCGGGGTCGTCGGAGCCGGGGTCGTACGGGTTGCCGAGGGCGATGACGCCGGCCTCGGCGACCTTGTGCATCTGGTGGGTGCGGATGAGGACTTCGGCGACCTGGCCGTCCCCGCGGGCGACCGCGGTGTGCAGCGACTGGTAGAGGTTGAACTTCGGTACGGCGATGAAGTCCTTGAACTCCGAGACCACCGGTGTCATGCAGGTGTGCAGTTCGCCGAGGACGCCGTAGCAGTCCGCGTCCTCGTTGACGAGCACCAGCAGGCGGCCGAAGTCGGCGCCGCGCAGTTCGCCGCGCTTGCGCGAGACCCGGTGCACGGAGACGAAGTGGCGCGGGCGGATGAGGACTTCGGCCTGGATGTCGGCCTCGCGCAGCACCACGCGCACCTGGTCGGCGATCTCCGCGAGGGTGTCGTCGGGGCGGGCCGCGTTGCGGGCGATCAGTTCCCGGGTGTGCGCGTACTCCTCGGGGTGGAGGATGGCGAAGACCAGGTCCTCGAGTTCGGTCTTCAGGGCCTGCACGCCGAGGCGTTCGGCGAGCGGGATGAGGACGTCCCGGGTGACCTTGGCGATCCGCTCCTGTTTCTCGGGGCGCATCACCCCGAGGGTGCGCATGTTGTGCAGGCGGTCGGCGAGTTTGATCGACATCACGCGCACGTCGCTGCCGGTGGCCACGAGCATCTTGCGGAAGGTCTCGGGTTCGGCGGCCGCGCCGTAGTCGACCTTCTCCAGCTTGGTGACGCCGTCGACGAGGTAGCGCACCTCCTCGCCGAACTGTTCGCGCACCTGGTCCAGCGTCACGTCGGTGTCCTCGACGGTGTCGTGGAGCAGGGAGGCCGTCAGGGTGGTCGTCTCCGCGCCGAGTTCGGCGAGGATCAGGGTCACGGCCAGCGGGTGCGTGATGTACGGCTCACCGCTCTTGCGCATCTGGCCGCGGTGTGAGGACTCGGCCAGGACGTAGGCCCGGCGGAGGGGGTCGAGGTCGGCGTCGGGGTGGTGGGCGCGGTGCGCCTCGACGACGTGGCCGATGGCGTCGGGCAGCCTGCCGCGGGCTGCGGGACCGAGCAGGGCGGCCCGGCCGAGCCGCCGCAGGTCGATCCGGGCCCGGGACTTCCTGCGGGCCGTCGCGGGCGCCGTGGGCGCTACCGGGCCAGGGGTCGCAGGGTTCGTGGCCTCCGCACTCATGGGCACCTCCGGCTCGTGGACCGGCGGACGGAGCCCCAGGGCGTACGTGGCTCATGGTTGGCGACGTTCCCCCGTCCGTGCCGGTGCTTGATGCTACCGAGCCCATCACGTATGACTGACCGCCTCTCGCCGAGCGTGAAACGGATCACCCAATCGAGCGACGCGAATGAGGTTTAGAGTTTGCGCCACCTGCCCTGCACTCGGCCGTGGTTTCGAACGGCCCCGGCCCACGGAAACCCCTGGTATTGGTGTCCGGGGCCGTCACCACCGTTGTTTCACCAGGTCAGCGGAGGGCGTTTTCCAGCCAGTCGGCGTCGATCTCGCCTTCGGCGACGATCACGGCCGGACCAGTCATCTCGATCTCGCCGTCGGGGCGTTCGGTGATGACCAGGCGCCCGCCGGGCAGGTCCACCGTGTACGTCACCGGGGTACCGGTGACGGCCGGGTCGGCGCCGTCGCGCCGGGCGGTGGCCACGGCGACCGCGCACGCGCCGGTGCCGCAGGAGCGGGTCTCGCCGGAGCCGCGCTCGTGCACGCGCATAGCCACGTGGCGGGGACCGCGGTCGACGACGAACTCGACGTTGACCCCGTCGGGGTAGGCGGCCGCCGGGCTGAACGGCGGCGGGCTGAACAGGTTGCCCGCGTGCGCGAGGTCGTCGACGAAGGCGACGGCGTGCGGGTTGCCCATGTTCACGTTGCGCGCGGGCCAGCTGTGCTCGCCGACGCTCACCGTGACGTCTCCCTCGGGGAGCCGGGCGCTGCCCATGCCGACAGTGACGTCGCCGTCCTTGTCGATGTGCACCGACTTCACCCCCGCGCGCGTGGCGATCGCGAGGTCGCCCTCGTCGACCAGCCCGGCGTGCTGGAGGTAGCGGGCGAACACGCGGGCGCCGTTGCCGCACATCTCGGCGATCGAGCCGTCGCCGTTGCGGTAGTCCATGAACCACTCCGCCTCGGCTGCCATCGACCGGGCCTCGAGGTGCGCCGCGGACCGCACGACGTGCAGGACCCCGTCGCCGCCGATGCCGGCGCGGCGGTCGCACAGGGCCGCGACGACGGCCGGGGTGAGGTCGATGGTGTTCTCGGGGTCCGGGACGATCACGAAGTCGTTCTCGGTGCCGTGACCCTTGAGGAAGGCGATCCGCGTGCTCATCCCTCGAGGGTACGCGCCGCCCGGCGGCCGGGCCCGGTCGCTCCCCCGCCGGGACGGGTCAGCGCAGCCGTGCCACGCGCCAGACGGCGAGGACCGCCACCACGGCCACCAGCAGGACGTATCCGAGCACGACCCGCCAGTCGGGTCTGCGTCCGGAGCCGCGCGGGGGCAGGCCGGGCCAGGTGTAGCCCACCCGGCGGGCGGCCATCATGCCCCAGCCGGCCGCGCAGGAGCAGATCAGCAGGCCCAGCATCGCGATGACCGCGCCGCTGTCGCCGAAGTCGAAGGCGAGCGGGAAGGCGAACATCAGCGAGCCGCCCGCGGCCAGGGCCACGATGGGCGCGAGCTGCCAGATGCGCAGCCGACGCTGCGGGCGCAGCTCGACCTCGACCTCGGGACCGCCGGCGTACATCTCCTCGGGCGTCGGCCCGTCGGCCGTCACGCCCCCGGAGGTCTCCTCGGGGCCGTCGTCGGCCAGGGCGCCCAGACGGTCCTCGCCCTGTTCCGGTTCGCCACCGTCGGTGGTGACGTGCTCAGCACTATGTGCGGTGTCGCGAGGGCCGGCCTCCATCGCCACGCGCCCTCCCAACTAGGACTCCACTGGTGGATCGAAGCTCGATGATGGCACGGCGTCAGAGGCCGCGTTGACATGCGGCGCATCCCGATGCCATGACGTGATCAGGCTGTGACCGGTCGTTCGACCAACGTCAGAGCCCGCCCGGGAAGTTCCCCGCGGTCGGCCGCGGCCCCACTCAGCCAGTGCACCCGGGGATCGCGCCTGAACCAGGAATCCTGACGGCGCGCGAAGCGCTTGGTGGCGCGGACGGTCTCGGCCCGCGCTTCCGCTTCGGTGCACTCGCCGGCGAGCGCCGCGAGCACCTGCTGGTACCCGAGCGCGCGGGACGCGGTACGGCCCTCGCGCAGCCCCCGCGCCTCCAGGGCCCGCACCTCCTCCACGAGCCCCTGCTCCCACATCACGTCTACGCGGCGCGTGATGCGCTCGTCGAGCTCGGGGCGGGCGACATCGACGCCGATCTGGACGGTGTCGTAGACCGAGTCGTGGCCGGGGAGGTTGGCGGTGAACGGCTGCCCGGTGATCTCGATCACTTCCAGGGCCCGGACGATACGGCGGCCGTTGCTGGGCAGGATGGCGCGGCCGGCCTCGGGGTCGGCGGCGGCCAGGCGCGCGTGCAGCGCGCCGGAGCCGCGCAGCGCCAGCTCCTCCTCCAGGCGGGCCCTGACCTCGGGGTCGGTGCCTGGGAACTCCAGGTTGTCGACGGCTCCGCGGACATACAGGCCGGAGCCGCCGACCAGGATCGGCCAGCGGCCCTCGGCGAGCAGCCCGTCGATCCGGGCGCGGGCCAGTTTCTGGTACTCGGCGACGGAGGCCGCGACCGTCACGTCCCAGATGTCGAGCAGGTGGTGCGGGATGCCGCCGCGCTCTTCGGGCGTCAGCTTGGCGGTGCCGATGTCCATCCCCTGGTAGAGCTGCATGGAGTCGGCGTTGACGACCTCACCCCCGAGCCGCTGGGCCAGGTGGACGCCCAGATCGGACTTTCCGGCCGCTGTGGGTCCGACGACGGCGATGACGCGGGGGGCGAGGGGTGCGCTGCTCACCGCACCAGTCTCGCAAACCCCACCGCCACGCCTCGAACGGGTTACGTGACGGCCCGTGTCCCGGGTCGTTGCACCGACGTGCCGTGCGGTCGGTCTTCCGGAGCCGGTGACCGGAGTGGCGCAAACGGACGCACCGCGTGACGCGGGATTTCGCCCGCACGAGTAACGTATGGAGTTGATATGGGCGTTTTTGCACGGATTCTCGGCCGGTCGAAGGCGGCACGAGAGGCGTCGGCCGCCGAGGCGCCGGCCGGCACCGAGCCGGGAGAGGCGGAGGTGGCGGAGGCGGAGGGACCGGAGGCACGGGGACCGGCAGCGGACGAGTCCGGGAGCGCGGCCGCGAAGCCGGAGGCCGCCGGGGCCCAGCAGGGCGAAGGGGCCGAGATCCCCAGGCAGCAGTCCGCCGACGACGCCGCCGACAGCGAGGCCGGTGAGAGCGCCCGCACATGACTGTCCCCGTGAGGGAAGGTGGACCATGCGTCTTTTGGAGAACGTGAAGGCCAAGCTCGCGCCGGCCAAGGACAAGATGTCGGACTTCGCGCGCCGGCACGAGGACAAGGTCCAGCACGGCATCGAGAAGGCCGCGAAGGCCGTGGACGACCGCACCAAGCACAAGTACAGCGACAAGATCCACGCGGGTACGAGCAAGACAAAGCAGGCGATGGACCGCCTCGCGCACACGGAGGGTCCGCAGGCCGGTGGCACCACGACCGCCACGCGCCCCGAGGGCCCGCCGCCGGCTTCCTGAACGGCACGCGGATCGGTGGACGGCCGAGGGCGCGAGGTCCCGGCCGTCCGCCGCGCGCGGGGCGGGACGATCCGCGCGTGCGTGGTGGGTCGATCCGCGCGTGCGTGGTGGGTCGATCCGCGCGTGCGTGTGGGTCGATCCGCCGAGCAGGGGCGCCCGGGCGACCCTGCCGCCTCGGTCGCCCAGTTCGTCTAGGACCAGGTGGCGACCAGGTATCCGACACCGTACGGGGCGTCGTCGTACAGGAGCGCGCCGCTGAGGTCCGCGCCCTCGGCCGCCCCGGCGAGAAGCTGCCAGGGCGCGCGGCCCGAGGCCTTCAGCTCGTGCGCGAGTCCTGCGTCCAGCGCCATGACGGCCGCCGGGTCCGCCGCGCCCAGCGCCCGAGCCACCCCGGCGTCGAAGGCCGCCGCCCGCTCGTCGAGGTAGCCCGGCGCCTTGAGCGTCCGGCAGGCGCTGGCGTCGCCCATCACCAGCAGCGCCACCCGCTCCGCGCGGGCACCGATCTCCCTGCCCGCCTCGGCACACCGCTCGGGCTCGAGCGGTTCCCCGACACCGAGTCCCTCGATCGGGGCGTCCGCCCAGCCGGTCCGCTCCAGCAGCCAGGCGCCGACAGCCAGCGACGGCGGCAGCTCGCGCTCGGGAACGGAGTCCGTGGCGGGACCGAGCCGCACGTCCAGGTCGACGCCGAAGCCCCGGAAGGAGCCCGGCGTGCCCTGCGGGTGCGGGCCGCGCCCGCTCTTCCCGGCGGGTCCGACGACCACCAGCAGGTCGGGGCGGGCGGCGGCGAGCACACCCAGCGCGTCGGTGCACGCCACGCGCGCGGCGTCCAGTTCGGCGGCGGCACCCGCGGCGACCTCGGGCACGAGCAGCGGCGGGCAGGGGCAGACGGCTGCGGCGACAAGCATGATCGGCAGGGTAACGCCGGACCACCGGCCGGCGTCACCGCACGAGCGGTTCGCGGCGCCCGCACGCGATGCGGGCGACCTCACCGCCAGGGTGCCCGGTTGAGGTGCGGGCCCCCTACGCGGTGGGGTGCGGGCCCCGGTCGTGCGGCCCTAGTCGCAGCCGCAGGCGCTCGCCGCGGCCGGGAGGGGGGCCGGGACGCCGATCTTGGGCAGGCCGAGCATCACGCCCGCCGGCTTGGCGGCCTCGGCGGCGTTGCGCTTCTCCCAGGCGTCGCCCGCGCGCGTGCGGCGCACGTCGAGGACGGCGCCCTCGGCGAGGAGGTGGTGCGGGGCGGCGTAGGTGATCTCGACGGTGACCACGTCGCCGGGGCGGACGTCCTGCTCCGGCTTGGTGAAGTGGACCAGGCGGTTGTCGGGGGCGCGACCGGAGAGGCGGTGGGTGGCGCCGTCCTTGCGGCCCTCGCCCTCGGCGACCATCAGCTCCAGGGTGCGGCCGACCTGCTTCTTGTTCTCCTCCCAGGAGATCTCCTCCTGGAGCGCGACCAGACGCTCGTAGCGCGCCTGGACGACCTCCTTGGGGATCTGGTCCTCCATCGTCGCGGCAGGGGTGCCGGGCCGCTTGGAGTACTGGAAGGTGAACGCCTGCGCGAAACGCGCCTCGCGCACCACATGCAGCGTCTGCTCGAAGTCCTCCTCGGTCTCGCCGGGGAAGCCCACGATGATGTCGGTCGTGATCGCGGCGTGCGGGATGGCGGCCCGCACCTTCTCGATGATCCCGAGGTAACGGTCCTGCCGGTAGGAGCGGCGCATCGCCTTCAGCACGGTGTCCGAGCCGGACTGGAGCGGCATGTGCAGCTGCGGCATCACGTTCGGCGTCTCGGCCATGGCGGCGATGACGTCGTCCGTGAAGTCACGGGGGTGCGGGGAGGTGAAGCGGACCCGCTCCAGGCCTTCGACCGTGCCGCAGGCGCGCAGCAGCTTGCTGAACGCCTCGCGGTCGCCGATGTCCGAGCCGTAGGCGTTGACGTTCTGGCCGAGCAGCGTGATCTCGGAGACGCCCTCGGCGACCAGGGCCTCGATCTCGGCGAGGATGTCGCCGGTGCGGCGGTCCTTCTCCTTGCCGCGCAGCGCCGGGACGATGCAGAAGGTGCAGGTGTTGTTGCAGCCGACGGAGATCGACACCCAGGCCGCGTAGGCGCTTTCGCGCCGGGTGGGCAGCGTGGAGGGGAACGCCTCGAGCGACTCGGCGATCTCGACCTGCGCCTCTTCCTGGACGCGGGCGCGCTCCAGCAGGACGGGCAGCTTGCCGATGTTGTGCGTGCCGAAGACGACGTCCACCCAGGGCGCCTTCTTCACGATGGTGTCCCGGTCCTTCTGCGCCAGGCATCCGCCGACCGCGATCTGCATCCCGGGCCGGGACGCCTTGCGCGGCGCGAGCCGGCCGAGGTTGCCGTACAGCCGGTTGTCGGCGTTCTCGCGCACGGCGCAGGTGTTGAAGACGACGACGTCCGCGTCCCCGTCCGACCCCTCGGGGGCCCGCACGTACCCGGCCTCTTCGAGCAGCCCGGACAACCGCTCGGAGTCATGGACGTTCATCTGGCACCCGTAGGTCCGGATCTCGTACGTCAAAGTGCTCTGAACGTCCACTACCGGGCTCCGGTCGCTGCTGCTGGTCATGCGTCCAGGGTAGGCGGTCCCGGCGTGAGCCCCTGCCGCGCTCTCCCGCCCCTAATCGCCGCCAACGCGCACGATGGCCAGCGTGACGTTGTCCGGGCCGCCCGCGGCCATCGCGGCCTTCCACAGCTCGAAGGCGGCCCGGCCGTCGTCGTGCGTGCGCAGCACGTCGGCGAGCACGTCCTCGGGCACCGGGTCGGTGAGGCCGTCGGTGCAGATGAGCCAGCGGTCGCCGGGCGACAGGGGCTGCGCCGTCACATGGGGGCGCACGGCACGGTAGGTACGGGTGCCGCCGAGGCACTGGGTGACGATCGACGTGGTGCGCCGCCCGGGTTCCAGCGGTGGGCTGTCGTCGTGACTGACCTGGCGCAGTCCGTCCCGCGGGGCCCCGAAGACCCGGCTGTCGCCCACGTTGAAGACCAGCACGGAGTCGCCGCGTACGACGGCTCCGGCGACCGTCGTGCCCATGGCGGCGAGTTCGCTCGCCGTGTCTTCGCCGGCCGCCTGGTACACGGCGCGGTTGCAGGCGGAGAGGGCGTCGTGCACATCGTCCTCGGTGGCCAGTGCGGGGCCGAGGCCGGCGAGACGGCGGACGACGAGCGCGCTGGCCACGTCGCCGCCGGGGTGGCCGCCGAGCCCGTCGGCGACGGCGACGACGAGCGGGGCGCCGAGCGGGAAGACCAGCGTCTGCGCGTTCTCCGTCACCGTGGCGCACAGGGTCCACGGACCGATCACGAGGCTGTCCTCGTTCCGCTGGCGGAGCAGCCCGGGATGGCTCAGCGCGGTCACCGCGACGTACTCCATGGAATGCCACCGCCCTCCGCTCCAGTTGTACACCTGCTCACCGGCACGGAGCATCCGCGCGACGGGCGCGCACGACCCGGCCCCCGGTGCGCGCCCGGCCCTGGACCCTTGACGCTGCCCCTGGGGGCCGGGTTCAGCGTTCCGGTGAGGTGATCGGAATGAGGATCGGTGAGCTCGCCCATCAGGCCGGTGCGACGGTCAAGGCGGTGCGGTACTACGAGTCGCTGGGGCTGATCGCACCCGCGCGGCTGGCCAACGGATACCGGGACTACACCGGGGACGACGTACGGCTCGTGCGGGAGATCCGCTCCCTGCACGGGCTGGGCATCCCCGTGGAACGCACCCGGCCGTTCCTGGAGTGCCTGGCGGCCGGCAGGGCGCACGCCGACGACTGTCCGGCGTCGCTGGCGAGCTACCGGGACGCCATCGACCAGCTCAGCGAGCGTATCGAGGCGCTGACGGCCCGCCGCTCGACGCTGATCACCCAGCTGAACGCGGCCGCCCACCGGGGCAGCGGCGCCAGGACGGCTGCGGGAAGCGGGGCGCGGGCCGAGGACTACCTCAAGCTGCCCGCGGACCTGCCCGCCCCCGAGGCCGACGGCGCTGCGGACCACCTGCCCGGGACACGGGCGCCGGGGCTCACGCTGCTCGACACGGCGGGCCGGAGCGTCCGGCTCGACCGGCTCGGGCCCCGCCGGGCGGTGATCTACGTCTATCCCCTCACCGGCCGCCCCGGCACCGACCTGCCGGAGGGCTGGAACTCCATCCCGGGCGCCCGCGGCTGCACCGCCGAGGCCTGCGGATTCCGTGACCACTTCCGGGAACTCCTCGAAGCCGGCGCCGGGCGGGTGTTCGGGCTGTCCAGCCAGGACACCGGCTACCAGAGCGAGGTCGTGGAGCGGCTCGGGCTGCCGTTCGGCATGCTGTCCGACCCGGCCTTCGACCTGGCCGAGGCGCTGGGGCTGCCGACGTTCGAGGCGGGCGGGACGCGGCTGTACAAGCGGCTCACGATGATCGTCCGGGACGGCGTGATCGAGCACGTCTTCCATCCGGTCTTCCCACCGGACCAGCACGCCGAGCAGGTCCTGACCTGGCTGCGCGAGAACCCGCCGCCGGCCCCTGCCTCCTGATCGGACGACAGCGGAAAGCGAGGGAGGGCAGCCGGGACGGCCGCCCAGCACGACATGCTGCGCGCCGCCTACACGCCCGAGGGGCATCTCACCTACGACATCGCCGCCCGGCCCGCCTTCGTCTTCCGCTTCTCGGACACCGGCGAGGAAGAGGAGGACATCCTGGCGGCGACCGAGCGGGCCGAGGAGGCGGCGAAGAGGTGGCTGACCGAGCGCGGTTACGGCTTCAAGAAGCTGAGGTCCGGTGCGGAGGACCTCTCGCAGGCTCCCCTGGGGAAGCGTCAGCGGCGCGCCATGCGTTCCGACGGCACATAAACTTGAGTGGTCAAGGAGTTCGCAATGATAAGCGCGAGCGGGAACGGCGGTGAGGGATGAGCGGCGCCCTGGACGCGGCACTGCGGCTGGTGCGGGCCCAGACCGCGCTGGTCCGGCGTTTCGACGCCCGGCTGAGCGGGCTGCACGGGGTGAGCCTCGCCGACTTCACGATGCTGCTGCGCCTGGGGCAGGCGCCCGGTGGCCGGATGCGCCGGGTCGACCTCGCCGAGGCGCTGGGGCTGACCGCCTCCGGGGTGACCCGGGGGCTGGCCCCGCTGGAGCGGATCGGACTGGTGACCCGTGAGCCGGACGCCCGCGACGCCCGCGTGGCGTACGCGTCGCTGACCGGGACGGGCCGGCAGCTCCTGAAGGAGATGCTGGCCACGGCCGAGGAGACGGCAGCCGAGGTCTTCGCCGCCGACGGGTGGAGCGAGGACGAGATCGGGCTGCTGTCCGCCCTGCTCACCCGGCTCGGCGGCACGGGCATCCCGGGGCAGGGCGGCGCGGTGCTCTGAAGGATCAGCGGCCCCCTGCCTCGTCGGCATCGTCCTGCGCCGCCAGGTGACGCCGGACGCCGTCAGGTTCCGTCCGGCGTCCAGCCCTGGCAGCGCAGGACCGCCGACACGTCCGGTGCCCGGTAGTGCTCACCCTTGAGGACCTTGCCGTCGGCACGGCGGGCCACCTCGCCACCGGGACCCAGCTTGCTCATGTTGGCGCGGTGGATCTCGGCGATCACCTCGTCCAGGTCGATCCCGTGGACCAGGGCGGTGCCGTACGCCACGTACACCACGTCCGCCAGTTCGTGCGCGAGCCGGTCCAGCGGCCCCTCGACCGACACCTCCGCGACCTCGGCCGCCTCCTCGGCGAGCAGCTCCCCGCGGTGCTCGGCCAGGGCCGGCGTCACCTCCGTCGGTATGGTGCGGGCGTCCAGGCCGAAGGCGGTGTGGAACTCACGGACCAGGCGGGCGGGCGAAGTGCTCATGCGGCGACCCTAACGGCCGCCACTGACAGCGCCGGCGGCCCCGCTGGAACCAGGCGGGGCGGCCCCACCCTGGCCAGTGCCGCGCACGGCCTGGCAGGATCGCCCGCATGTCCATGGTGTTCACCCGTGTCAGCAGGCGCCGGGCGCTGCAGAGCGCGGCCGCCGGCGTCGTCGCCCTCGGGTTGCTGCTGTGGTGGCTGCTGCCGCTGGGCGAGAAGCCGCCGAGCGGGACGATCGTCTTCAGCACGGGCACGCCGCCCGGGGTCTACCAGGAATACGCCGAGCGGCTGCGCACCGAGCTGCGCAAGGACATGCCGGGGTTGAAGGTGAAGCTGCTGAACAGCGCCGGTTCGCAGGAGAACGTCCAGCGGGTGGCGGCCGGCACGGCCGACTTCACGATCGCGGCGGCGGACGCGGTGGAGACCTACACGCTGCGGCATCCCGGTGCGGCCGCCCAGCTGCGCGGTGTGGCCCGTCTCTACGACGACTACGTGCAGCTGATCGTGCCGCGCGACTCGACCGTCGACAGCGTCGCTGACCTGCGGCACAAGCGGGTGGCGATCGGACTGCCCGACTCCGGGGTGCGGTTGATCGCGAACCGGGTCCTGCGGGCCGCGGACATCGACCCGCGCAAGGACATCACCCCGGTCTCGGACGGCATAGACACCGGTCCCGACCAGCTGCGGCGGGGGAAGATCGACGCCTTCTTCTGGTCGGGCGGGCTGCCCACCAAGGGGCTGATGGGGCTGGCCGAGAAGTCCGCCTTCAAGTTCGTGCCGATCGACGGCGAGCTCGTCACCAGGCTGCACGCCGACGGTGCGGTGGCCCGCTACTACCGGGCCACCAGCATTCCCGAGTCGGCGTACCACTCCGTGCAGCGGGGGTCGGCGGTGCCGACGATCGCGGTGTCCAATGTGCTGATGACCCGCAAGGACATGGATCCCCGGCTGACCGAGTGGCTGACCCGCACGGTGATCAGGAGCCGGGACGGAATCGGTGCCCATGTGCACTCCGCCCAGCTCGTCGACCTGCGCACCGCCATCTACACCGATCCGCTGCCCCTGCAGGAGGGCGCCCGGCGCTACTACGAGTCGGTCAAGCCCTGACGGGCGCGGTCGCGCGCGCCGCCGACCGCCCGGAGGCCCCACCGCCGGGCCGTCCGTCGCTTCCGTCCTGCGGGCCGTCCGCCGCTCCCGTCCGCCCGCTCCGTCCGGCGGGCCCGTCCGTCGGGCCCGTCCTGCGGTCCGCCCGTCGGTCCGCCCGCCCGGCCAGTCCGGCGGTCCGCCCGTCGGTCCGTCCGCAGCGTGCCTAGTGCGTCTCCGGGTGCCGTGGCACGGACACCGTGACCCGCAGTCCGCGCGGCTCGTGGTGCGCGAAGGTGATCGAGCCGCCGCCGGCCGCGAGCAGGGCGCGGGTGATGGACAGGCCGAGACCCGAGCCCTTGACGTTCTGGTGGCGGCCGCTGCGCCAGAAGCGGTCGCCCACGCGCGCGAGTTCGTCGTCGGTGAGGCCGGGCCCGGTGTCGGTGACCACGACCGTCGCGGCCGCGCCGTCGAAGGACACGGCGACGTCCACCGTGCCGCCCTCGGGGGTGAACTTCACGGCGTTGTCGATCACCGCGTCCAGCGCGCTGGACAAGGTGATCGGGTCGGCCCAGCCGGTGGTGGGCGGGCAGTCGCCGGCGAGCCGGACACCCTTGGCGTCGGCGGCCGGTGACCAGGCGGCCACCCGCTCCTCGGTCAGGGCGCCGATGTCGGTCACCGCGAGGTCGGCTTCCGTGTGCTCGGCCAGCGCCAGGTCCAGCAGGTCGTCCAGGACCTGCGCGAGCCGTTTGCCCTCGGTGCGGACCGAGGCGATCTCCTCGTTGCCCTCGGGGAGTTCGAGGGCGAGCAGTTCGATGCGCAGCAGCAGCGCCGAGAGCGGGTTGCGCAGCTGGTGCGAGGCGTCCGCGACGAAGGCCCGTTGCTGCTCCAGCACGTCCTCGACGTTGTCCGCCATCTCGTTGAACGACCGGGCCAGCCGTCTGAGTTCCGGCGGTCCGCCGCCGACCGCGACCCGGGACTTCAGGCGTCCGGTGGCGATGTCGTGGGTGGTCGCGTCCAGGATCCGTACCGGCCTGAGCACCCAGCCGGTCAGCCGCAGCGCCGCGCCGACGGCGAGCAGCATCGCGGCGATCTCCCCCGCCCCGATGAGCAGCCAGCCGCGCAGGATCCGTGAACGCATCTGCCCGGTGGGCGAGTCGGTGACCACGACCGCGACGACGTCGCCGTCCCGGATCACCGGCGAGGCGACGATCAGCCGGCTGCGCTGCCAGGGCCACACCTGCCGGGGGTCGTGGCTGCGGCGGCTCAGCAGCGCCTCGCCGAACGCCTCCCTGACCTCGCCCGCCTGCGGGACCAGCCAGTCGCCGGGTGCGTTGGCCATGGCGGAGCCGTTGCGGTAGAAGACGCCCGCGCGGATGCCGTAGACGCCGTAGTAGCTGTCCAGTTCCCGGCGGAGGGTCTCCTGACGCTCGTCCGGGGCCGTGCGCCGGGAGCCGCTGGGCGCGTCGGTGACGTACTGGGCGAGTGCGGCGAAGCGTGCGGTGTCGTCGATCCGGTCGACGACGACCCGCTGCTGCTCGGCGGCGGCGACACTGACGGCCAGCGGGACGCCGAGGGCGAGGAGCACGGCCGCCATCAGGACGATGAGCAGCGGCAGGAGCCGTGTGCGCACCCGGCCCCGCTACGCGGCCGGGGCGACGAGCCGGTAGCCGACGCCGCGTACGGTCTCGATCAGCGCGGGCATGCGCAGTTTGGCGCGCAGGGAGGCGACGTGCACCTCCAGGGTGCGGCCCGTGCCTTCCCAACTGGTGCGCCACACCTCACTGATGATCTGCTCCCGCCGGAAGACGACCCCGGGGCGCTGGGCGAGCAGCGCGAGGAGGTCGAACTCCTTGCGGGTCAGTGGGACGACCGAACCGTTCACGCTGACCTGACGGGTCGGCAGTTCGATGTGCACGGACCCGAGCCGCAGCGCGGTCTCGGCGCCCGCCGCGGCGTCCTCGTGGACGGTGCGCCGGCTGACGGCGTGGATACGGGCGAGCAGTTCCCCGGTGTCGTACGGCTTGACCACGTAGTCGTCGGCGCCCAGGTTCAGCCCGTGGATCCGGGAGCGGACGTCGGAGCGGGCGGTGACCATGATGACGGGGATGCTGGTGCGCTTGCGGATCTTGCCGCAGACCTCGTAGCCGTCCTGGTCGGGCAGGCCCAGGTCGAGCAGGACCACCCCGAAGCCGGCGCCTTCCGGGACGAGCGCCTGGAGGGCCTCCTCGCCGCTGCGCGCGTGGGTGACGTCGAAACCGTGCCGCGCCAGGACCGCGGACAGGGCGGCCGCGACATGGTTGTCGTCCTCGACGAGCAGCAGTCTCATCCCGGCCCCCTCCGGTTCAGCGGTCGTACGGTCATGGTTCTCGTCCGGCTTGTACACCGGGTGCACGCGCGTGTGCACCATGGCAGTCACGCCGATGGATAAGGACGGCGTCAAGAGGGTTCCGGTTGCCTGCGGGTTCCGTTATCCGCCCGATACGCGCGCGGGCGCCAACTGCTACGACACGTGTCCGATTGCTATCGGATCGTGATGCTCAGATTCCCCTCAGATGTGATGACGCTGGTCACCGGCCCTTACTACTGTCCACCGAAACCGAGGAGGACGGAGCCAGTAAGCGATGACCGAAGTATCGGTGGCCAAGGAGGACGTGGCCGCGTCCGGCGAACTGGTCGTCCTGAAGAGCGTCAACAAGCACTTCGGCGCGTTGCACGTGCTCCAGGACATCGACCTGACGATCTCCCGCGGTGAGGTCGTCGTGGTCATCGGGCCCTCCGGGTCCGGCAAGTCGACCTTGTGCCGCACCATCAACCGCCTGGAGACCATCGACTCGGGCGCCATCACGATCGACGGCAAGGCGCTGCCCCACGAGGGCAAGGAGCTGGCCAGGCTGCGCGCCGACGTCGGGATGGTCTTCCAGTCCTTCAACCTCTTCGCGCACAAGACCGTGCTCGAGAACGTGATGCTGGGCCAGCTCAAGGTCCGCAGGACGGACAAGAAGCAGGCCGAGGAGAAGGCGCGGGCCCTGCTCGACCGGGTCGGCGTGGGCACCCAGGCCGACAAGTACCCGGCGCAGCTCTCCGGCGGCCAGCAGCAGCGCGTCGCCATCGCCCGGGCGCTGGCCATGGGCCCGAAGGTCATGCTCTTCGACGAGCCGACCTCGGCGCTGGACCCCGAGATGATCAACGAGGTCCTGGAGGTCATGCAGCAGCTCGCCCGCGAGGGCATGACCATGATCGTCGTCACCCACGAGATGGGCTTCGCGCGTTCGGCCGCGAACCGGGTCGTCTTCATGGCCGACGGCCGCATCGTCGAACAGGCCTCGCCCGACCAGTTCTTCAGCAATCCGCGCAGCGACCGGGCCAAGGACTTCCTGTCGAAGATCCTGCACCACTGACGGCACCGAGCCCGGCGCCCCGGCGGCCCCGGGGCCACCCGTCCCTCACGGCCCTCGTTCCTTCACCACGCAAAGGATGTTCATCATGAAGCTCCGCAAGGTCACCGCCGCCTCGGCCGTCGTGCTCGCCCTTGCCGTGTCCGCGACCGCGTGCGGCGGCGACAAGAAGGACGACGGCGGCTCCTCCGGCGGCGGCAAGAAGATCGCCATCGGCATCAAGTTCGACCAGCCCGGCATCGGCCAGAAGACCCCGCAGGGCTACACCGGCTTCGACGTCGACGTGGCGACCTACGTCGCCAAGAAGCTCGGTTACAACGCCGACCAGATCGAGTGGAAGGAGTCGAAGAGCGCCGACCGCGAGACCATGCTGCAGCGCGGTGACGTCAACTTCATCGCCGCGTCCTACTCGATCACCCCGGAGCGCCAGCAGAAGGTCGACTTCGCCGGCCCGTACCTGCTGGCCCACCAGGACGTGCTGGTCCGCGCGGACGACCCCTCCATCAAGTCGGCCGGCGACCTGAACAAGAAGAAGCTGTGTTCGGTGACCGGCTCGACGTCGGCCCAGAACGTCAAGGACAAGCTGGCTCCCAAGGCGCAGCTGCAGCAGTACCCGACGTACTCGGCGTGCCTGACCGGTCTGCAGAGCAAGGCCATCGACGCGCTGACCACGGACGACTCGATCCTCGCCGGTTACGCCGCCCAGGCCCAGTTCAAGGGCAAGTTCAAGCTCGGCGGTCTCAAGATGACCAACGAGAACTACGGCATCGGCGTCAAGAAGGGCAGCGACCTCAAGGCCAAGATCAACAAGGCCCTCGAGTCGATGGTCTCCGACGGTTCGTGGCAGAAGGCCGTGGACAAGAACTTCGGCCCGGCCGGCTACAAGAACGAGCCCGCCCCGAAGATCGGCGACATCAAGAGCTGAGGCCCGGCGGGGGGGGGGCGCGGGCGGGGGGGGGGCCCCACCCGGGCGTCCCTACACGCGGAAGCACGGGAGATCGTGTTCGACTTTGTTAGCAAGTACGACGTGCTGGGAGCGTTCTGGACGACAGTGCAGCTGACGCTGCTGTCGGCCGTGGGCTCCCTGGTCTGGGGCACTCTGCTGGCCGCCATGCGGGTGGGCCCGGTGCCGCTGATGCGCGGTTTCGGCACCGCCTACGTGAACATCGTGCGGAACATTCCGCTCACGGTGATCATCCTGTTCGCCTCGCTCGGCCTGAAGGACACGCTGCGCATCACCCTGGGGTCGGACCAGGTCGACACGTCCAACTTCCGGCTGGCCGTGCTCGGACTGGCCGTCTACACGTCGGCCTTCGTCTGCGAGGCGATCCGATCCGGCATCAACACGGTGCCGGTCGGGCAGGCCGAGGCGGCCCGCGCCATCGGCCTGAGCTTCACGCAGGTCCTGGGCCTGGTCGTACTGCCGCAGGCCTTCCGTGCGGCCGTGGGGCCGCTGACCAACGTGCTGATCGCGTTGACGAAGAACACCACCGTGGCGGCCGCGATCGGCGTGGCGGAAGCGGCACTCCTGATGAAGAAGATGCTGGAGAACGAGGCACAGCTGCTGCTGATCTCCGCGGTCATCGCCTTCGGGTTCTGCTGCCTGACGCTGCCGACCGGTCTGATCCTCGGCTGGGTGGGCAAGAAGGTGGCGGTGAAGCGATGAGTTCGGTCCTGTACGACGCCCAGGGCCCGCGGGCCAAGCGGCGCAACATCCTGTACACGGCGGGCTTCCTCGTCGTCCTCGCGGCCGTCCTGTGGTGGGTCTACAAGGGGCTCGACGACAAGGGCCAGTGGGAGTGGATCCTCTGGAAGCCGTTTTTCAGCGGCACCGAGGCCTACTCGACGTACATCTGGCCCGGTCTGCAGAACACCCTGAAGGCCGCGGCCCTGGCCATGGTCATCGCCCTCCCGCTCGGCGCCCTGCTCGGCATCGCCCGGCTCTCGGACCACGCGTGGATACGGGTCCCGGTCGCGACGGTCGTGGAGTTCTTCCGGGCGATCCCGGTCCTGGTCCTGATGATCTTCGCGAACGCCGCGTTCGCCGCGTACACCGACATCAGTTCGGACGACCGTCCCCTGTACGCGGTCGTCACCGGTCTGGTGCTGTACAACGCGTCCGTACTCGCGGAGATCGTCCGCGCGGGCATCCTCGCGCTGCCGAAGGGCCAGTCCGAGGCGGCCATGGCGATCGGCCTGCGCAAGAACCAGGTCATGCGGCTCATCCTGCTGCCGCAGTCGGTCACCGCCATGCTGCCGGCGATCGTCAGCCAGCTGGTCGTCATCGTGAAGGACACGGCGCTCGGCGGCGCGGTCCTGACCTTCCCCGAACTCCTCTCCTCGGCCAACACGATGAGCGGCTACTACGGCGCCAACACCATCGCCTCCTTCACGATCGTCGCGGTGATCTACGTGGTCATCAACTTCTCGCTGACCACGTTCGCGAGCTGGCTGGAGCGACGGCTGCGGCAGAGGAAGAAGTCGACCGGCGCGGTGCTCGGCGTCGACGAAACGGCGAACATCGCCGGCGCGGCGGGGACGGGAATCGCGGCCTGACGCCGGATCAAACCCGAATGCGTCACCCGGAGGCAGTGGCATGATCGCCACTGCCTCCGGTCGCTTGACGCAAACTCCGCCAATGGGTTGCATACGTTCTGTGATCGTGCACCCCGCTTCACCTTCCTGTTCACCTGCGACCGTCCGGACACCGCTGCGGGCAGGGGGCACCGCGTCGTGGACCCGGTGATCGTCGTCGGAGCGGGGCCCGTCGGGCTCACGCTCGCCCTGGCGCTGGCCCGTCAGGAGGTGCCGTCCGTCGTCCTGGACGAGGGGCCCGGCAAGGACGAGCCGCGCCCGGCCCGCACCGCCGTGCTGCGCGAGGACACGGCCGCCCTGTTGTCGCGGCTCACCGGGGTCGCGCTCGGTGACCACGGCTCACGATGGACCGGATGGCGGTCCCTGCGGCGCAAGCAGGTGACCAGCGAGATCACCTTCGAGGACGACACGCCCGCCCCGCTGCACCTCGCCCAGCACGTCCTCACGAGCGCCCTGCGCGCGGCCGCCGCGGACGAGCCGCTGGTGCGGATCGCCGTGGACAGCCGGCTCGACGCGATCGAGCAGGAGCGTTCCGCCATCACCGCGCACACCCGGGGGCCCGGTGGCACCTGGTGGCGTGGCAGCTACCTGGTCGGCTGCGACGGCCCCCGCTCGACCGTGCGCAAGCTCCAGGACATCCGGTTCCCGGGCCGTACGGCGGTGGAGCGGCACGCGGTCGCCACGCTGCGTACGGAACTTCCCTGGGAGGGTCGCGCGTTGCTTCACCGGATGCCGCCGTGGCGGCCGTCCGGACCCTCGGCCGGAGAGGTGACCGCCCGCCCCCTCCCGGACGGCGTGTGGCGGCTGGACTGGCTGCTGCCGCCGGGCAAGGACCTCGTCACGCCCGAGATCCTGGTGGCCGGCATCCGCGAGACGCTCACGGGCTGGACGGGCGAGTCCGCGCCGGCCTACGACCTCCTCGACACCGGCGTCCACACCGTGCACCACCGGCTGGCCCGGCGCTGGCGCGCCGGCCGGGTCTTCCTCGCCGGGGACGCGGCCCACCTGCTCGGCGCGCTCGGCACCCAGGGCCTCGACGAAGGCCTGCGCGACGCCGACAACCTGGCCTGGAAACTGGCTCCGGCGTGGCACCACGGGCACCACGAGGCACTGCTCGACAGCTACCAGGCCGAGCGGCGCGCGGTGGTCGCCGCCCGGCTGCGCGCCGCCGACCAGGCACTGCCGGTGCTCCGCGGCTCGGGCGGCCTGCGCAGCATCGTGCCCGGTGCGACACGCGGCCATGAGCTGCTGCTGATGGACGGCCACTTGGGGCGCGGTCCGCTGGGTGCGCCGGGGGCGTACGCCGACTCGCCGCTCACGCCCCGTCATCTGGAGGGCGAGATCGCCGTCGAGACCCCGCCCGGCGCGGCGGTCACCGACGTGCGGGTCACCGCGGAGGACGGTTCCTTCGTACGGCTGCGCGAGCGGCTGGGGCGCGGGGCCCTCCTGGTCGTGCTGATCGCGCCGGGCACGGGCGTGTGGGACCGCAAGCACTGGATGTCCGCCGGGGTGATGCCCCGGCTCGCGGCGGCGGTGACGGCGCTGCCGCACCCGGCCGAGCTGCTGGTCGCCGAGGAGTACCCGGGTGCGCCGGCGCACAGCGTCCTGCTCGTGCGCCCCGACGGCCATCTGGTCACCGCGCTGAGCGGAGTGCGTCCGGCCGATCTCTACGCGGCCGCCGAGGCGACCGTGGGCGGCGCCGTGAAGGAGGAGGCGGAGGCCGGTTCCGGCGTGTGCTGACCGTGAGGCCCGTCACCCTCTGTCCAGATGGTGACAGTGAGTTGACCGTCCTGCGGTGGCGTGCTGTACTCCGGATCGTGACCGACACCTGTGTGCGCCTGTGGCGGAGGGTCCATATGGACCTCGTCCGCTACGCGGGCTGCGTGTGTCGCCCGTCCCGCTGAATTCGCTTCCCCTTTCTTCCGGGCGCCCTCGCGCGCCCGTTCGGCGAACCCATTCAGGACGGTGCACGTGTCTGTCTCCCCCGCTCTCTCCTCCCCTGCCGCGGCCCGGGCCGCCGGCTCCGCGCCGACCCAGGCGGATCTCCTCGACTTCGTGCGGCGCACGGCCGCCGACGCCGAGCTGATCGCCTCGCTCCCGCTCGACCCGGAGGGCCGCACCTGGGTGCGGCTGGACGGCCCCGGCGGCAGCGAGGCCTGGCTGATCGGCTGGCCGCCCGGCAGCGGCACCGGCTGGCACGACCACGCCGACTCGGTCGGCGCGTTCCACACCGCGTCGGGCGAGCTCGCGGAGTACTCACTTGCGGCCCGGCTGCCCACCGACGGCTGGAAGACCCTGGAACTCGCCGAGGACGTGGACCGCAAGCGCCGGCTGCCCGCCGGCGAGGGCCGCTCCTTCGGCCGTCACCACGTGCACGAGGTGCTCAACGAGTCCACCGACCGGCACGCGATCTCGATCCACGCCTACTACCCGCCGCTGCCGCGGATCCGGCGCTACAGCCGCACGGGCCCGGTGCTGCGCCTGGAGCAGGTCGAGCGTCCGGAGGACTGGCAGTGAGCGCCGCGGACGAGCGGCCGGTCGGCATCGACGATCTGCTGGAGCGGGTCCGCGCGGGCTATCGGCGCGTCGAGGCGGAGCAGGCGCACGAGGCGGCGCGCACCGGTGAGGCCCTGCTGGTCGACATCCGGTACGCGGCCCTGCGCGAGCGGGACGGGCTGATCCCCGGCGCCCTCGTCATCGAGCGCAACGAACTGGAGTGGCGCCTCGACCCCCAGGGCAGCCACCGGGTCCCCGAGGCCACCGGTCACGACCTGCGCGTCGTCGTGATCTGCAACGAGGGTTACGCCTCAAGCCTGGCCGCCGTCTCCCTCCACCAGTTGGGCCTGCACCGAGCGACCGACCTGGTGGGTGGATTCCAGGCGTGGCGCGCGGCGGGGCTGCCGGTGGAGCCGCCCGAGGACTGACGCGACCGGCGGAACCGACGGGACGACCGAGCGAACGGGACGACCGAACGGACGGACGGCCTGCGGGGCTGACGGGGACTCGACTGGCCCGCCGATCGGCCGCCTCCCGGCGCCTTCCTACTCCTTGGCCGTGGCCACCGTCACCGCCGGCACGCGCAACGCCGCACGTCCGGGTACGGCGCTGGAGACGAGGGCGAGAAGGACGGCGACCGCGACCACGGTGACGTAGAGCAGGGGTGCGACCGTGGGAGCGGCCCGGCCGGTCATGCCCAGGCTGAACGCGGAGAGCACGGCGACAGCGATGCCGCTGCCGAGTGCCGTGGCGAGGAACAGCACGGACAGCACCTCGGTGCGCAGCACCCGCAGCACCTGGCGGCGGGTCGCACCGGCGAGGCGGAGGAGGGCGAACTCCCGGACACGCTCCGCGACCGACATGGCAAGGGTGTTGACGACCGCGATGGCGGTGAAGGCCAGGACCAGTCCCATCGCCAGATAGTTGACCTCGGCGTTCGCCTGCTGCCGGTCGGCCTGGAGGGTGTCCGCGGCGGTCGGCGAAAGAACTCGCAGTCCCGGGAACTCACGGAGGGTAGTCGCGAGTTCTGTCTGTGTACGGGTCGTGCTGACGAGGACGGAGGAGGCGAGCGGGTTGTCGACGTGGTGGGCCACGAGGTCATGGGCGAAGGTGAGGTCGCCGAAGCCGAGACCCCGGGCGTAGACGGCGGCGACGGTGAGCATGACGGGCGTGCCGTCGCCGAGCGTGAGTTTCAGGGTGCTTCCGGGCCTCAGGTGGTGCTGGTCGGCGGCCAGTTCACTGACGGCGACGGTACCGGGGGCGAGACCACCGAGGGAGCCGGCGGTGACCTTCGGGTCCCAGGTGCGGGTCAGACCGGCCGGTGTGACGCCCTGCGCGGAGTACTTGTCGAGACCGACGCGGACGGTCGTGCGGACGACTTCGGTGACCGTGTCGTGCTGGGCGCGCAGCCGTTGCGCTGCCTCCCCGGGGACGCCGGGCCCCTCGGCGGCGACGACCCAGTTCGCGGTGACACCCTCGCGTGCCTGGGCGCGGGCGGCGTCGCCGAGGGTCGACTGGACGAACAGCACGGTGCAGGTCATGCCGATCAGCAGGGTGAGGGGGGTGACGACGGAGGCCATCCGGGTGGCGTTGCCGCGCAGGTTGGCGGTGGCGAGGCGGCCGCCTTGGCCGGTGAGCCGCAGGGGGCCGGCGAGCAGGAGCGCGGCGGCCTTGACCAGCAGCGGACCGAGCAGGGCGACGGAGGTGCACAGGACGACGACGGCGAGGAAGGTCACGGGAGTCGAGGCGGGCTCGGTGCGCAGGGAGGTGAGGACGGCGACGAGGACGATTCCGCCGGCGAGGAGCAGCAGCCCGGCGGCGATACGCCCCCAGGCCGGGCGGGTGCGTTCGGTCCTGGCCTCCGCCAGGGCTTCGGCCGGCCTGATCCCGGCGATCCTGCGGGAGGCGATCCGGGCCGCCGCCCAGGCGCCCAGCAGGGTGGCGGCGAGCGCGGCGAGCGGCGGGAAGACACTGACACTGGGCTGGAGCGTGACGGGCACGGCGCCGAGGGCGACGAACCTGGAGTGCAGCCAGCCGCCCAGTGGCAGACCGAGCAGTGCGCCGGTGATCCCCGCCGCCGTGCCGACGATCAGCGCCTCCCGGCCGAGCAGTTTGCGGATCTGTCCGGGGGTGGCGGCGATGGCGCGGAGCAGGGCCAGTTCGCGGTGGCGCTGCTGGACGGTGAGCGCGAAGGTGCCGACGACCACGAGTACGGCGACCAGCAGCGAGGTGCCGCCCATCGCGCCGCCCATGCTGACCAGCCGGGTGCGGGCGGTCGCCGCGTCGAGGAACTCCACGGGACCGCGGGCGTCTCCGGTGCTGACCTGAGCAGTCGTGCCGTGCAGCGCCTGGGTCACGGCCTGTCGCAGGGTCGACGGGTCGGCGCCCTCGGCCGGGAGCACGCCGAAGGCGGTGACCTGTCCCGGGTGCGCGGCGAGCCTTCGGGCCTCGGCGGTGGAGAAGAACAGTGACGTCTGGTGGCGTACGGGCGTGGCCGGTGTGGCGACACCGGTGACGCGGTAGCTGCGCGGGGACTGTGTCGACTGCACCGTGAGGCGGTCGCCGGGCCGGAGGTGGGCGCGTGCGGCGAGGTCGTCGTCGATGACGAGGTCCCCGGCGGCCTGGGGAGCGCGGCCCGCGGTCAGCCGGTAGGGCGTCAGCGCGGCGGAGTCCCAGGCATGCCCGTAGGCGGGGCGTTCGCCGGTGCCGTAGGGGGTCAGCGGCTGCGCCAGGAAGGTGAGTTCGGAGACGACGCGGGCGACGCCGGGGGTGCGGGCGAGTGCCGTGCCGAGGTCCGCGGAGAGCCAGGCGCGTTCGGCGATGGGCTTCGCCTTGCGCTTGACCTTGGTCTTGCCCTTCTTGTGCTTCACCTTGGTGTGGTGGACGTACTGGTCGGCGGAGACCACGACGGGGGCGGCGGCGTAGCGCTCGGTGCGGATCGCTCCGCGCAGCCCGGTCTCGAGGAGGGTGCCGCAGGCGGTGATCAGGGCGGCCGCGCACATCAGGGCGAGGAAGGCGCCGAGAGAGCCGGCCATGCGGGCGCGGACGGTCTGAAGGGCGTATCGCAGCATCATGGGGGCGGGCTCTCTTCTGTTGTGCGTCGCGGAGTCCGTGCGCCTGCCGGTCAAGGCGCGGGCCGTGTTCCGGGGCGTGCTTACAGACTCCTCGTGCCCGGGTCCGGAATCACTGCGGTGGCCTGGCGTCTTGAGCGGGGGCTAGCCCCACCTCCGTATGTGTCAGCCATGCGCATACCGGCCAGTGAGCGGGTCCCGGGCCGTGCTGCACGGGCACCGGCCGGGCGCCCTCGCGCTCAGCCGGGCGCCTCGTCCTCGGCCGGGCGTCCGGCCGTCAGTAGCCCTCGTCCTGAAGGAACTCCGTGTCCTCGCCCTCTTCCTCCAGGGCCTGCCGGACGATGCGGAGGGCCAGCCCCTCGGAGTAGCCCTTGCGCGCGAGCATGCCGGCGAGGCGCCGGAGCCGCTTGTCGCGGTCGAGGCCACGGGTGGACCGCAGCTTGCGGGCGACCAGTTCGCGGGCGGTCGCCTCCTCCTGCTCGGAGTCGAGCTGTCCGACGGCCTCGTCGATCAGCGCGGAGTCGACGCCCTTCGTGCGCAGTTCCCGCGCGAGTGCGCGCCGGGCGAGCCCTCTGCCGTGGTGCCGGGACTCCACCCAGGCGTCCGCGAACGCGCCGTCGTCGATGAGCCCGACCTCCTCGAAGCGGGACAGCACCTCCTCTGCCACGTCCTCGGGGATCTCCCGCTTGCGCAGGGCGTCCGCGAGCTGCTTGCGGGTGCGCGGGGACCCGGTGAGCAGACGCAGACAGATCGCCCGCGCCCGCTCAGCCGGGTCCCCTGAAGACGCCCCCCGCTCGGCCCTCGACGAGGAAGGGGCGTCTTCGTCCTCTCCTGACGGCTCCCCGAAGCCGCCCCTGCGGCGCCCGCGTCCCCGGCCGGCGCGTGGTCCGGCGGCCCCCCGGGAGCCGCGGCGCGGCGAGTCTCCCCCGTAGGGCTCGCCGCCCGGCTCCGTGCCGCCGGCACCGTGTCCGTCGTGCGGGCCGTGCCCTTCGCCCCCGTATCCGTCGTCACCGGCCGCGGCGGAGCCCGTGTCGCTCCCGGCGCCCCTCCCCCGTGGGGCACCGGGTGAGGCGTACTCGTACTCGGCCCAGTCGGTTCGTCGCGTCACGGGTCAGCTCTTGGCGGCGGCGGCCTTGGGCTTGGTGGCCTTGGCGGCCGCCGGGGCGGGCGCCGTCTTGGCGTCGTCGGCCACGGCGGTCACCGCCGCGTCCGCGCCCGGCTCGGCCGCGGGCTCCTCCGGCCGGACACCGACGCCCAGCTTCTCCTTGATCTTCTTCTCGATCTCGTTGGCCAGGTCGGGGTTGTCCTTGAGGAAGTTGCGCGCGTTCTCCTTGCCCTGGCCGAGCTGGTCGCCCTCGTACGTGTACCAGGCGCCCGCCTTGCGGACGAAGCCGTGTTCCACGCCCATGTCGATCAGGCCGCCCTCGCGGCTGATGCCCTGGCCGTAGAGGATGTCGAACTCGGCCTGCTTGAAGGGCGGGGCGACCTTGTTCTTGACGACCTTGCAGCGGGTGCGGTTGCCCACCGCCTCCGTGCCGTCCTTCAGGGTCTCGATGCGGCGGATGTCGATGCGCACCGAGGCGTAGAACTTCAGCGCCCGGCCACCGGTCGTGGTCTCCGGCGAGCCGAACATCACGCCGATCTTCTCGCGGAGCTGGTTGATGAAGATCGCGGTGGTCTTGGACTGGTTGAGCGCGCTCGTGATCTTCCGCAGGGCCTGGCTCATCAGGCGGGCCTGGAGGCCGACGTGGCTGTCGCCCATCTCGCCCTCGATCTCCGCACGCGGGACGAGCGCGGCGACGGAGTCGATGACGATCAGGTCGAGGGCGCCGGAGCGGACCAGCATGTCCACGATCTCGAGCGCCTGCTCGCCGTTGTCCGGCTGGGAGAGGATCAGGTTGTCGATGTCGACGCCCAGCTTGCGCGCGTACTCGGGGTCGAGGGCGTGCTCGGCGTCCACGAAGGCGACCTGGCCGCCGGCCTTCTGGGCGTTGGCCACGGCGTGCAGGGTCAGGGTCGTCTTACCGGAGGACTCCGGGCCGTAGACCTCCACTACACGGCCACGCGGCAGGCCACCGACACCGAGGGCGACGTCGAGCGCGGTCGACCCGGTCGGGATGACCTCGATGGGCTCCCTCGACCGGTCGCCCATGCGCATGACCGCGCCCTTGCCGAATTGCCGTTCAATTTGTGCGAGCGCGGCGTCGAGCGCCTTCTCGCGGTCGGTTCCTGCCATGGGTTCCACCCGGTTTGCTTGAGTCGATCGCTTCACGTCAAAGACGCTAACGCCTGCCACTGACAATGCGCCCCGACGTCGGCCCGGCCTGTGGATAACAGGTGGATATATCGGACCAAACCGCGTCTAAATTCCCCGTCGAGTGCCGCGCCTGAGCCTCCATGAGAATGGATGTTCGATTTTCGTGTCAAGCGCACCACGCCCGCCTCGCCGACGCTCCCGCCGCTTTCCCGACGCCGCTCCCGACCCCCGACCCGGGCCGTGCTCCGCGTCTGCTCCCCGGGCCGTAGACCGGATGTCTCCGACGGGACGACGACCGCGCGGGGGTGTTCCCCGGAGCCTTGGACCATGAAGATTCCGCGCCGCGTCGAGCGCCTGTGCCACGTCACCGGAGCGCTCCTCGTGCTCTCCGGTCTCGTCCATCTGCTGGTGTTCGCGGTGGATGGCGGCCCCTGGGACGGCCCCGTCTCCTGGCGCAAGCCCGTGACCTTCGGGCTCTCCTTCGGGCTGACGCTGATCGCGCTCACCTGGGTCACGTCGTACCTGCGCACGACACCGCGGGCGCGCGCCGCCCTGCTCCTCGTCCTCGCCGTGGACTGTGTGGTCGAGGTCGGCGGGATCACCCTTCAGGCATGGCGCCGGGTGCCCTCGCACCTCAACATGGAGTCCCCCTTCGACACGGCGGTGTCCATGGCGCTCGCGGTGGGCGGCGGGGTCCTGGTGGTGCTGCTCACCGTCTTCGCCGTCGCCTCCTTCCGGCACCGGCCCGCGGGCCCCGCCGGCATGCCGCTGGCGGTGCGCTCGGGGTTCGCGATCCTGCTGCTGGCGCTGGCCTCGGGCGCGGCGATGATCGCGCGCGGGGTCGTCCTGACGCGGACCGGCCAGCAGGAGGCCGCCTACCACTCGACAGCTCCGCTCAAGCCGCTGCACGGGGTGAGCCTGCATGCCGTCCTGGTGCTGCCGCTGCTGGCCTGGACGCTGTCCCGCACCTCCTGGAGCGAGCGGACGCGATGGCGGATCGTGGCCGCCGCGACGGGCTGCTACGCGGCGGCCGTCGCTGGTGCGGCCGTGTGGGCAGTCCTCACGTACTGAAGGCGTACCTCTCCTGCGCCTGCGCACCGTCCCGGCTCCGGCCCCGTCCGCACTGCTGCATGGGCGCCTTGTACGAGGGCCCGCCCCTACGAGGACTCCTCCGTGCGCGGCCGGCGTGCCCACAGCCGCAGGCGCGCGCCCGACCCGGCGCCGCCGGTCCCCCGCGGGCGGTGGCCCTGCACCCGGGGGTCGTCCGTGACGGCGTACCGCTTCACGTACGCCCCCAGGAAAGCCTGGAGCGTGGCGGTCGCCGGGATGGCGATCAGCGCGCCGACCGCGCCCAGCAGCGCGGTGCCCGCGATCACGGAGCCGAAGGCGACCGCCGGATGGATGTCGACGGTCTTGGAGGTCAGCTTGGGCTGCAGCATGTAGTTCTCGAACTGCTGGTAGACCACGACGAAGACCAGCACCCACACCGCGTACCAGGGGTTCACGGTGAACGCGATCAGCATGGGCAGCGCACCCGCGAGATAGGTGCCGATGGTCGGGATGAACTGCGAGACGAGACCCACCCAGACACCGAGCACGGGCGCGTACGGCACGCCCAGGGCCTGGAGCAGGATGTAGTGCGCTATCCCGGAGATGAGCGCCATCAGGCCGCGCGAGTAGAGGTAGCCGCCCGTCTTGTCGACGGCGATCTCCCAGGCCCGCAGCACCTCGGCCTGGCGCGCGGGCGGCAGGACGGAGCAGAGCGCGCGCCGCAGCCGGGGGCCGTCGGCGGCGAAGTAGAACGAGAACAGCGCGACGGTGAGCAGCTGGAAGAGGCCGCCGAGCACCTGGGCGGACACGTCGAGCACCCCGGCCGCGCTGTTCTGCGCGTACTTGCGCAGCCAGTCGGAGTGGAGCAGGCCCTCCTGGACGTCCACGCGTCTGAGCTCCGTGTGGAAGGTCTGGTTGATCCAGTGGATCACCGAGTCCAGGTAGTCGGGGAAGCCCTCGACCATCTTGATGATCTGGCCGGCCAGCATCGAGCCGAGCAACGTGATGAAGCCGGCGGTGACGATCGTCAGCCCGAGGAAGACGAGGAAGGTGGCGAGCCCCCTGCGCATGCCGCGGCTCGCCATCCAGCTCACGGCGGGCTCGATGGCGAGGGCGAGGAAGAACGCGATCAATATGTTGATCAGCAGTCCGGTGAGCTGGTGGAACGCCCAGCTGCCCAGTTGGAACGCGGCGATGAGCGCGAGCGCGAGCACCATGGCGCGCGGCAGCCAGCGCGGCATGCGGCGGCCCGCCCACGCGGCGGCGTCGTCGGCCGGTCGCCGGGCGGGCGGCGGCGTCGTCACGGTCGGGGATGCCGTGTGCCGGTCGGCCGGCTCGTTGTCGTCAATGGGTGCCACGGGGCAAGTGTCGCCCACGCCACCGACAGCATGACCCCGCCCGGGGTCCTCGCCGCCGCTCAGCGCCGCTCACCGGGCACGTCCATCACCGAGCAGACCACGCGCCACACCTCTTTGGCCTCCCAGCCCGCGTCGAGCGCCTCGTTCACCGTGCGCCCGTCGAGTTCCGTCATCACATGGTCGCGCGCGAAGGTTTCGGCGTACCCCGGACCGAAGTGTTCCGCCATCCGCTGCCAGAAGACCGTCAACCGCATGACACCAGTATCCCGCCCCTGGGGGTGGGCCCTGCCGGTGACCGCTTGCCGAGACCGCTTTCCGTCCTACGGTCTGTCGCATGGCCGAAACAGGAGCTTCCCCACTCCCCCCTACGCCCCCGGCGCGCTCCCCGCTCTTCCGCGCCGAACAGTTCGTCTGGCTCACCGCGCGCGTGCTGGAGCAGCGGCTCTTCGCGTACCACTTCCTGAACGGCGCCGCCGATCCCGTGGAGGCCGCGCTGAACGCCTACCGCAACGAGGACGGCGGGTACGGCCACGCCCTGGAGCCCGATCTGCGCGGTCCGGTGAGCCAGCCCCTGCACACCGCGCACGCGCTGCGCGTGCTGGACGCCACCGGACGGTGCGGCGGGCAGCGGGTGGAGCGTGTGTGCCGCTATCTGACCTCCGTCTCCACGGCGGACGGCGCCCTGCCGGCGATCCATCCCAGCCAGCGCGGGTATCCCGCGGCGCCGTTCGTCCCGGTCCCGGAGGACCCGCCCAGCGATCTGCTCGCCACAGGGCCCGTGGTGGGCGTGCTGCACCGCAACGAGGTGTGGCACGCCTGGCTCTTCCGGGCCACCGACTTCTGCTGGCAAGCCGTGGAGTCCCTGGACAAGTCCCACCCCTACGAGGTGGAGGCCGCCGTGGCCTTCCTGGACTCCGCCCCGGACCGCCCGCGCGCGGAGGCGGCCGCGGACCGGCTCGGCCGCCTGGTGCGCGAGCAGCGGCTGGCGGCGCTGGACCCGGACCGCCTGGACGCCTACCCGGTCGCGCCCGGTTACGCCCCCGGCGAGCACCATTTCCCGCACGACTTCGCCAGGACCCCGCGGTCGCTCGCGCGCGCGTGGTTCACGGACGACGAGATGGCCCGCTCCCTGGACTTCCTCGCCGCCGAGCAGCGGGAGGACGGCGGCTGGCCGATCCGCTGGCGCCAGTGGGCGCCGGTCCCGGCGCTCGAGGCGCGCCCCATGGTGACGATCGAGGCGCTGCGCACCCTCAAGGCCTACGGCCGCTTCGTGGGCTGAGCCCAGCCGAGCCCGACCCGCTGAGCTCGGCCCGGCCCGACCCGCTGACCTCGGCCCGCTCTGTCCCCCGGCCGGCTCACCGCCCCTGGTCGCCGGCCCAGTAGCACCCGCCCGGCACGGACGCCCGGTCGGGCGGGTCACGCCTGGTCGGGCCGGTCACGCCTGGTCCGCCCAATGAACGTGGCCGGGCCGGCCCCGCCAAGCCGCGGCCCGGGCCGGTCCAGAAGATGCGGTCCGGCCCGACCGGCCTGGTCAGGTCACATGCCCCGGGCCCGCCGGCCCCGGCCTCGCCCGGTCGGCGCGGTGAACCGGGCCACCCTGGTGCCACCGAGCCGGCTCAGCCCGACCATGTGACCCGGTCCGGCCGGCCCGCCGCCCCGGCCGCTATGGCCTTGCCCGCTCGGGCGGCCGGCCCAGCCGCCCTGGCCACTCCGGCCACCCCGGCCACCCCGGCCCTCGCCAGGTCGGCCCCGTCCCGCCGGGTCCGGCAACCCCGGCCGAGCCCCGCCGGCCCACCTCCGGGCCGGTCCGCTCCCGACCAGCCCCGTCCCGGCCCGGCCGGTCCTCCCGGCCGACGGCCGGGTCGATCCGGGCCGAACACGTCCCGTCGAGCTCAGCCGCCGATCGCCCGTACCCCCGCCGTCACCACCACGGCCGCCGCGACGACCAGCAGGAACGGGGCGCGCAGCACCAGCGCCACGGCGGCCGCTCCGAGCCCGGCGGCCCGGGCGTCCAGCACCAGCGTGTGACCGTGGGCGAACGTCTGCTGGGCGGTGAGCGCGGCGAGGAGGGCGACGGGCAGCAGGGCGGCGAGCCGGCGGACCAGCGGACGTTCCACCGCCTGCGCAGGTACGAGAAGTCCGGCCAGCTTGACGACGTAGCAGCCGAGCGCGGTCACGCCGATCGCGATCCAGGTGTTCAACGCCCCTCCTTCGATCCAGCGGATCCATGCGCTCCATCCGAGCCGCCGGTTCCGTCCGCCTCCTCCGGCCTGGCCGCCCCATCAGCCCCATCAGCCCCCTCGACTTCGCCCGACCTGGCCGACCCGTGGACCCCCTCAGATCCATGGACGCCATCGCCCCCCTCACCCCGATGGACCCGGGCACGGCTACCGCGCCGCCCCTCGGCCACCAGCGCGACCGGGGCCGCCAACGCCGCCACCAGGACCGGTACACCCGCCGGCAGCACGGGCAGCAGGCCGAGGCCGAGGAGCACCGCGAGACCCGCGACCGCTCGTTCGGTGGGCGTCTTGAACATCGGGGCGAGCAGGGCCAGGAAGACGGCGGGGCCGGCCGCGTCCAGTCCCCAGGCGTCGGTGTCCCCGATGGCCTTGGCGCCCAGCGCACCGAGCAGTGTGGTGACGTTCCAGAGCAGGTACAGGGTGAGCCCGGTGACGGTGAAACCCAGCCGCCTGGCCCGCCGGGTGGGCTGTGCCAGGGTCACCGCCGTGGTCTCGTCGATCACCCACTGCGCGGCCAGCGGCCGCACCGCGCGCGGGAGGGCCAGCAACTGCGACAGACGCAGTCCGTAGAACGCGTTGCGCACTCCGAGGAAGAAGGCGCCGGCGGCGGCCGTGAACGGGTTGCCGCCGGCGGCGAGCGCGCCCACCAGGGCGAACTGGGAGGCGCCGGTGAACACCAGCAGGCTGAGCGCACAGCTCTGGAGGAGGCCCAGTCCGCTGCCGGCCGAGGTCACCCCGAAGGCGAACCCGGAGAGCCCGACGGCGACACCGACGCCCAGGGCGTCCCGTACGACGGCGGAGTCGGGCTTGCGGGTGTCTTCTGCGGACGTGTCCGGGGGTGCTGTCTGTTGTGCCACGCCAAGACCGTACGGCCGCACGTCAGTCCTGGTCTTGTACGTTCTTGCGCTCGCGCTGGTAGGCGCCCGGGGGCACGCCGACGATCCTGGTGAAGTGCCGGTTGAGGTGGGGCTGGTCGGTGAAGCCGACGGCGACGGCCGCCTCGGCGGGTGCCGTGCCCGCGTCGAGCAGGATTCGTGCCCGCCGTACCCGGGCGTCGGTCAGCCAGGTGTGCGGCGGCATACCGTAGGTGTCGCGGAACGCCCGCAGCAGGGCGAACGGGCTGGTGCCCAGGTCGACGGCGAGGCGTTCCAGGGTCGGCGGCTCGGCGATCCGCTCCTCCAGCACCTCACGCGCGCGTGCGGCGATCCGCTCCCCGGCCGTCCGCGTCCGCCGCTGCGGCAGCGGTCCGCCGTTGAGCCGCAGCAGCCTGGTCACGGCCACCCGCAGCAGGGTGTCGGCGGCCAGGGCGTTGCCCTCGTCGGCGGCGCGGAGCACCTGGTGGACGAGGCGGACGCTGTAGGGGTCGTCGAGGACGGGGCTGACGAAGCCGGGTGTGCCGCGGACGGTGGTGGTCTCGGCCGCGATCTCGGCCACCACCTCGGGCGGCGGGTACACCGCGCCGTACCGCCAGCCCTCGGGCACGCCGGCCCGGCCGGTGTGGGGTGTGTCCGGATTGACCAGGGCGAGGGCCCCGGCGCCCGCGGACACGTCGGAGCCGCGGTGGTGGAAGACCTCGACGCCGTCGGCTATGGCGGCGATCACGAAGTTCTCGTGGGTGTGCCGGACGAAGGTCTTCCGTATGTACCGGGCCCGCAGCAGGTCGACGCCCGGCAGCTGCTCGTACCGCCAGTGCCGTGCCCGCTCCGCTGATCCCGCCATGCGTCCATTCTCCGCCACCCCGGCGAGACCCCGGCGGCACGCGGACCCCCCTGGCCCTCGTTGGCCCAGCTCAGCGCGATTGTCAGTGCCCGGGTGCAGGATGGAGGGCATGGTCAGCTCCGCACTCCGAGCCCTCGACGGCTTCTCCCCCGCGACCCGCGGCTGGTTCACGGGGGCGTTCTCCGCGCCCACCGCGGCCCAGGCGGGCGCCTGGCGGGCCATCGGGGCGGGCTCGGACGTGCTGGTGGTCGCCCCCACCGGCTCGGGCAAGACGCTGGCCGCGTTCCTCGCCGCCCTGGACCAACTGGCCTCGACGCCTCCGCCCGCCGACCCGAGGAAGCGCTGCCGGGTGCTGTACGTGTCCCCGCTGAAGGCCCTCGCGGTCGACGTGGAGCGGAACCTGCGCAGTCCCCTGACGGGCATCCGCCAGGAGTCCGTGCGCCTGGGCCTGCCCGAGCCCGAGGTCAAGGTGGGCATCCGCTCCGGTGACACCCCGCCCGCCGAGCGGCGCGCGCTGTCCACGCGTCCGCCGGACATCCTGATCACCACCCCCGAGTCGCTGTTCCTGATGCTGACGTCGGCCACCCGCGACGCGCTGACGGGCATCGAGACGGTGATCCTGGACGAGGTGCACGCGGTCGCGGGCACCAAGCGCGGCGCGCACCTCGCGCTGTCCCTGGAGCGGCTGGACGAGCTGCTGCCGAAGCCGGCCCGCCGGATCGGTCTGTCGGCGACCGTGCGCCCGGTGGACGAGGTGGCCCGGTACCTCTCGCCGCGTCGCAAGGTGGAGATCGTCCAGCCGGAGTCCGGCAAGGAGTTCGACCTCTCCGTGGTCGTCCCGGTCGAGGACATGGGCGAGCTGGGCGGTTCCCCGGCGGCCGACGGCGCCGAGGGCGCGGAGCGGCCGTCGATCTGGCCGCACGTGGAGGAGCGGATCGCGGACCTGGTGCAGGCACACCGCTCCACGATCGTGTTCGCCAACTCCCGGCGGCTGGCCGAGCGGCTGTGCAACCGGCTCAACGAGATCGCCTACGAGCGGGCGACCGGGGAGCCGCTCGGCGAGCACCACTCCCCGGCCGAGCTGATGGGCGGCTCGGGCGCGTCCCAGGGCGCGCCGCAGGTGATCGCCCGCGCGCACCACGGCTCGGTCTCCAAGGAGCAGCGCGCCCTGGTGGAGGAGGACCTCAAGGCGGGCCGGCTGCCCGCGGTGGTCGCCACGTCCAGCCTGGAGCTGGGCATCGACATGGGCGCCGTGGACCTGGTCGTGCAGGTCGAGTCGCCGCCCTCGGTGGCGTCCGGGCTCCAGCGCGTGGGCCGCGCGGGACACCAGGTGGGCGCCGTCTCCACCGGAGTGGTCTTCCCCAAGTACCGTGGCGATCTGGTCCAGTCGGCGGTGGTCACCGAGCGGATGCGCACGGGGGCCATCGAGTCCCTGAGGGTCCCCGCGAACCCGCTGGACGTGCTGGCCCAGCAGCTCGTGGCCATGACGGCGCTGGACACCTGGCAGTTCGACGACCTGCTCGCCACGGTCCGCCGCGCGGCCCCCTTCGCCTCGCTGCCCGAGTCGGCGTTCACGGCGACCCTCGACATGCTCGCGGGCCGCTACCCCTCGGACGCTTTCGCGGAGCTGCGCCCGCGCGTGGTGTGGGACCGGGTGACCGGTGAGATCACCGGCCGGCCGGGCGCCCAGCGTCTCGCCGTCACCTCCGGTGGCACCATCCCCGACCGCGGCCTCTTCGGGGTCTTCCTCGCCGGTTCCGACCCCAAGAAGGGCGGCGGCCGGGTCGGTGAGCTGGACGAGGAGATGGTGTACGAGTCCCGGGTGGGGGACGTCTTCACCCTGGGCACGAGTTCCTGGCGCATCGAGGACATCACGCGCGACCGCGTCCTGGTCTCCCCGGCTCCGGGTGTGCCGGGCCGGCTGCCCTTCTGGAAGGGCGACCAGCTCGGCCGTCCACTGGAACTGGGCCGCGCGGTGGGCGCGTTCCTGCGCGAGGTGGGCTCGCTGTCCAAGGACGACGCCCGGCTGCGCCTGCTCGCGGCGGGCCTGGACGCCTGGGCGGTGGACAACGTGCTGTCCTACCTGGACGAACAGCGCGAGGCCTGCGGCCATGTCCCGGACGACCGGACGATCGTGGTCGAGCGCTTCCGGGACGAGCTCGGCGACTGGCGGGTCGTCGTCCACTCCCCGTTCGGCGCCCAGGTCCACGCCCCCTGGGCGCTGGCGCTCGCCGCCCGCCTGTCCGAGCGGTACGGCATGGACGCGCAGGTGATGCACGCCGACGACGGCATCGTGCTGCGCCTGCCCGACGCCGACCTGATGGGCCTGGACCTGCTCGACCAGGAGCCCGTGCGGTCCGGCGCCGAGTACGACAGCGATCAGGCCCCGGTGGGCGCGGCGGACATCGCCTTCGACAAGGGCGAGGTCGACCAGGTGGTCACCGAGCAGGTCGGCAGCTCCGCCCTGTTCGCCTCCCGGTTCCGTGAGTGCGCCGCCCGTGCGCTGCTGCTGCCGCGCCGTAACCCCGGCAAGCGCACACCGCTGTGGCAGCAGCGTCAGCGGGCGGCGCAACTGCTCCAGGTGGCCAGTGAGTTCGGCTCGTTCCCGATCGTCCTGGAGGCGGTCCGCGAGTGTCTCCAGGACGTCTTCGACGTCCCCGGCCTCGTGGAGCTGATGGGCGACATCGAGTCCCGCAAGGTCCGCCTGGTCGAGGTGACCACGCCCGAGCCGTCCCCGTTCGCCCGCTCGCTCCTGTTCGGGTACGTGGCGCAGTTCCTGTACGAGGGCGACTCCCCGCTCGCCGAGCGCCGTGCGGCCGCGCTGTCGCTGGACTCCCGGCTGCTGGCCGAACTGCTGGGCCAGGCGGAGCTGCGCGAGCTGCTCGACGCGGAGGTGCTGACCGAGCTGGAGCGCGAGCTGCAGTGGCTGACCGAGGACCGCCGGGTCAAGGACGTGGAGGGGGTGGCGGACGTGCTGCGGCTGCTCGGGCCGCTGACCGACGCGGAGCTGGCCGAGCGGGGCGCCGACCCGCAGTGGGCGCGGGAGCTGGCCGCGGCCCGCCGGGCCATCCGGGTCCGTATCGCCGGTACCGACCACTGGGCGGCCGTCGAGGACGCGGGCCGTCTGCGCGACGCGCTCGGCACGGCGCTGCCGGTCGGCGTCCCCGAGGCCTTCACCGAACCGGTGAAGGACCCGCTGGGCGACCTCCTCGCGCGGCACGCCCGTACGCACGGCCCGTTCACGTCGGCCACCGCCGCCGCCCGCTTCGGCCTGGGCGTGGCGGTCACCGAGGGCGCTCTGCAGCGACTGGCCGCGAGCGGCCGGGTCGTGCAGGGTGAGTTCCATCCGGCGGGCATCGGCCAGGAGTGGTGCGACGCGGCCGTACTGCGCCGGTTGCGTCGCCGTTCCCTGGCCGCGCTGCGGCACGAGCTGGAGCCGGTGCCGCCGGCCGCGCTCGCGCAGTTCCTGCCGCAGTGGCAGCACATCGGCAAGGGGCACGGGCTGCGCGGTGTCGACGGACTGGTACGCGCCGTCGAGCAGTTGCAGGGCGCCTCGGTGCCCGCCTCGGCGCTGGAGAAGCTGGTCCTGCCGTCCCGCGTGGCGAACTACACGCCCTCCATGCTGGACGAACTCACGGCCGCGGGCGAGGTGGTGTGGGCCGGTGCGGGCGCGCTGCCCGGCAAGGACGGCTGGGTCTCGCTGTACCTGGCGGACGCCGCTCCCCTGCTCCTGCCGCCGCCGCACCCCCTGGAGCTGACCGCGCTGCACCAGTCGGTCCTGGACGCGCTGTCGGGCGGCTACGGCCTGTTCTTCCGTCAGATCGCCGACCAGGTACGGGCCACCACCCATCCCGAGGCCACCGATCCACACCTGGCCGACGCCCTGTGGGACCTGGCGTGGTCGGGGCGGCTCACCAACGACACCCTCGCCCCGATGCGCTCCCTGCTGGGTTCGGGCCGCACGGCGGGTTCGACGGCCCACCGGGCCAAGCGCTCCGTCCCGCGCGGCCGTTACGGCTCCCTGACGGCCGCCGCCCGGGCCGCCTCCCGCACCGGCCCGCCCACGGTGGCCGGCCGCTGGTCACTGCTGCCCGCCGCCGAGCCGGACGCCACGGTGCGCGCCCACGCGCTGGCCCGCACCCTGCTGGACCGGCACGGAGTGGTCACCCGGGGTGCCGTCGGCGCGGAGGGCGTGGAGGGCGGTTTCTCGGCGGTGTACCGCGTGCTGTCCGCCTTCGAGGACAGCGGCCAGGCGAGACGCGGTTACGTGGTCGAGGGTCTGGGCGCCGCCCAGTTCGCGATGGACGGGGCGGTCGACCGGCTCCGCGCGGTGTCCAACGCCCGTGAGCGGGGCGAGCAGGTGCCCGCCCCCGCCTTCGCGAACGGCTTCGGCGGCGACGGCACTCCGGTGCCCTTCCCCGAGGGCGGCCACACGGCACCGGACGTCTTCGAACAGGGCGACGGCGGACTGGCCCACCCGGGTTCCGACGGCGACTTCGGTTGGCCGCCGCAGGACCACCCCGCGCCCCCGGGTGACTTCGGGCGCGGCGAGCAGCGGCACGCCGGCGACTACGTCTCGCCCCGTGACCTGGAGCCGGGCGCGGACCCCTTCGCCTCCCCCGGCTACGGCGGCCCGCGGGGCGGCGGCTCGGGCGCGCCCTACGGCCCGTCCGCGAGCCGCGGTTTCGGCGCACGCGGCGCGCGCTCGTCGTCCCCCGATCCCCGGGCCGTGGTCCTCGCCGCGGCCGACCCGGCCAACGCCTACGGCGCCGCCCTTCCCTGGCCCGAGCCGCCGACCGGGGCCGGGCACAAGCCGGGCCGCAAGGCGGGTTCGCTGGTGGTGCTGGTGGAGGGCGAGCTCGCGCTGTACATGGAGCGCGGCGGCAAGACCCTGCTGGCCTGGCCCTCCGCCCCGGACGCCGCCGCCACCGACGACCCGCGTCTGCGCATCGCGGCGGAGGCTCTCGCCGCGGCCGCCCGAGCGGGCTCTCTCGGCACGGTCACGGTGGAGCGGGTCAACGGCGCCCAGTCCCTGACCTCCCCCATGGGCACCCTCCTTGAGGGGGCGGGCTTCGTCGCGACCCCGCGCGGCCTGCGCCTGCGGGCATGACCACGCCGCCCCGGCGGCGGACCGTCACGCCCCACCCCGTCGTGGCACCCTTGACGCATGCCCGAAGGTGACACGGTCTGGCAGGCCGCGCGGCGACTGCACGAGGCCCTCGCGGGCAGGGTGGTGAACCGCAGCGACTTCCGGGTGCCGAAGTACGCGACGGTCGACCTCACGGGCCGCACGGTCCTGAACACGATCGCGCGCGGCAAGCACCTGCTCACCCGCTTCGAGGGGGACCTGACCCTCCACACGCACCTGCGCATGGAGGGCGCCTGGAAGATCTACGCCCCGGACGAGCGCTGGCGCGGGGGCCCGGGACACCAGATCCGGGCGATCCTCGGCGCCGACGACCGCACGGCCGTCGGCTACCGCCTGCCGGTGCTGGAGTTCCTGCGCACCGGCGAGGAGGAGCGAGCCGTCGGCCACCTCGGCCCGGATCTGCTCGGCCCGGACTGGGACCCCGAGCGCGCCCTCGCCAACCTGCTCAGGGATCCGGACCGTGGCCTCGGCGAGGCCCTGCTCGACCAGCGCAATCTCGCCGGGATCGGCAACGTGTACAAGAGCGAGCTGTGCTTCCTGCTCGGTGTGACCCCCTGGCTGCCGGTCGGGGCCCTGCCCGCGGACCACGCCGCCAAGCTGACCGCGCTCTCCAAGAAGCTGCTGGAGGCGAACCGCGAGCGCCCGGTCCGCCGGACCACGGGCCTGCCCCGGCAGGATCTGTTCGTCTACGGCCGCGCGGGCCGCCCCTGCCTGCGCTGCCGGACCCGGATCCGGGTGGCCGACCAGGGCGACGGCTCCCAGGAGCGCCCCACCTACTGGTGCCCCCACTGCCAGGTGGGCCCCGCACCAGCACCGGGGCAGGCGCAGAAGTTTCGCGAGCGCTATCCCCGCCGCCCGTCCACGTCCGGCTAGTCGACGGCGCACCAATTGCCGGACCACCGACCACCGGACCCCCGATCACCGGACCACTGACTACCGGGCCGGCAATTACCGGACCGCCAATTGACGGACCGTCAGAAACGCTCGTACGGTCGCTGTATGGCTCTCAAGGCGTACGCCCTCACCGGACGCACCGCGTTCGTCACCGGAGCCGCCGGCGGCATCGGGCGGGCCTGCGCCGTCCTGCTCGCCGAGGCGGGAGCCGCGGTGCACTGTGCCGACCTGGACGCGGACGGCCTGCACGGCACGGCCGAGCTGATCGGGAAGGCCGGCGGCACGGCCCGTACCCACGTCCTGGACGTCACCGACCGGACCGCGCTCACCTCGGCGGTCCGCGCCGCCGGGCGCCTGGACGTGATGGCGGCGGTCGCCGGGATCATGCACAGCAGCCCCGTCCTGGACACCCGCGACGAGGACCTGGACCGGGTGCTGGACGTCAACTTCAAGGGCGTCCTGTACGCCTGCCAGGAGGCGGCCCGGTCGATGCTCGCCCACGACACCCCGGGCAGCATCGTCACCATGGCCTCCGGCGCGGTCGACACCGGCGGGCCCGGGCTGCTCTGCTATGGCGCGGCCAAGGCGGCCGTGGTCCAGCTGACGAAGACGCTGGCCACCGAGGTCGGCCGGCACGGCATCCGGGTCAACGCGGTAGCCCCGGGCTGGGTGCGCACCCCCATGACCGCCCGCCACGACCGGCAGGTCCAGGCCCGTACCGAGGGCCTGATGGCGCGGAGGTCCCCGCTGGGCCGGGTCGGCGAGCCCGACGACGTCGCGCACACCGTGCTGTACCTGGCGTCGGACGCGTCGGCGTTCATGACGGGCCAGATCCTCCGTCCGAACGGGGGCGTGGCGATGCCCTGGTAGCGCCCGGAGCGGCCGCCGTCCGCCAGGCGGCAGTCCAGCGCCCCGCCTCCACGGCCCCGGCCGCCTGCCTCTTGGGAACGCAGTGCACGGGAAGCACGCTCAGCCCCCAGCCGCCGGCCACCACGGCTCCCTCGATCACCCCGGCGCCCGCGCCGAGGGCGATGCGCAGCACCGCCCACCACCACAGGAGTCCCAGCCCGAGTGCGGCCCCCCAGCGCACCACCCGCCTCACCATGGCCGTCACCTCCAGCCGGACGCTAGAACGCCACGCGACCCGTGCGGGAGGCGCACCGAGGGCTCACAGGTGCAGGACCGGCCCCTCAGGCGTTCTCCGCCTGGAACATCCAGTGGTGTTTCTCCAGGTCCGCGGTGATCCCGATGAAGATGTCCTGGGACACCGGGTCCGCCTCGCCGGTCCCGTTCACCCGCGCCCGCATCCGGACGATCACCGCGCCGAGGGCGTCCACCAGGGCCCGTACCGCGTCCGCGTCCTTGACCCAGCCGGCCGGGGCGCTCCCTATGCCGCTGGCGGAGGCCACCGTGGCCGCGCGCCCGTCGGGCGGTACGCCGAGCGCGGAGGCTCGCTCGGCCACCGTGTCGGAGTGGATGCGCGCGGAGTCGACGACCTCGTCGAGCTGGAGGTGGATGGAGCGGAAGCGGGGTCCGACGACATTCCAGTGGACCTGCTTGGCGACCAGGGCGAGGTCCACCAGGTCGACCAGGGCGCCCTGCAGCGCCTCGGCCACGGTCTTCAGGTCGTCGTCGGGCAACGGGCTCTTCACGACGTACATCCGTTTCCTCCGGGGGCTCGGGGCCGTCACGTCCCTCCACCATGACCGCCACACCGAATACCGGCAAATGGACCAAAGCGAGACACAGATCACGCGCGAGCACCACGCGAAAGCCCCGGCCGGGCCCCAGGTCTCCCTGGGAAGCCCGGCCAGGGCTTCGCACGTATCGGGGTCGTCAGGCCGCGCAGGCAGACGTCACGCCGCGACCACGTCCACCGCTTCGGCGGGCGCCTTGATGGTCACCCGTTCCGGTGGCACACCGGTCACCGACACGGAACCCAGCATCGGACGGACCGGCGTGGGCACGGACTGGGTGGCCGTGGCGGACTGGGCCAGTTCGGCGAGCGCCAGTTCGTCGCTCACCTCTCGCATCAGTTCCGACATCCGTACGTCCAGCGCGTCGCAGATGGCGGAGAGCAGCTCGGAGGAAGCCTCCTTCTGCCCCCGCTCCACCTCGGAGAGATAGCCGAGTGAGACTCGGGCGGACGAGGAGACTTCGCGCAGAGTACGGCCCTGGCGTTGGCGCTGCCGACGCAGCACGTCACCAAGCAGGCGACGGAGCAGAATCATCGGTGGCTCCCTCCTCGGACCGCGTAGCCGCATCCTTCTCGCCCCACCGTACCGCCTCGCGCCGCGGCCGTGCGGGGAGCGATGTCGTGTTCACTCAGGGCTGCAAACATCAAAACCCCCCGTTCCGTTCCGTATCCTGTGCCCGCTCATTCCCGGTCTGTTCGCCCGCAAGCTCCTTCAGAAGCAGTGCGAGTACGCTCCGTACACTCTCCATACGAATTTCCGCACGGTCGCCGTTCAACCGCAGGGCCTCCACTTTTCCGCCACCGGCAGAACCAGAGCCCGGCGTCCGGGGGCCGTCGACGGCCACGAACACCGTCCCGACGGGCTGTCCGTCCTGCGGATCGGGGCCCGCGACACCGGTCGTCGCGATCCCCCAGTCGGCACCCAGGGCCTTACGGACCCCGGCCGCCATCTGGGCCGCGACCTGCGCATCCACCGCTCCCCGCTGCTCCAGGAGAGTGGCGTCCACCGCCAGCAGCTCGTGCTTGAGCTCGGTGGCGTACGCGGTGACCGAACCGCGGAAGACCTTGGAGGCCCCGGGGACCGTGGTGATCTCCGCCGCCACCAGTCCACCGGTGAGCGACTCCGCCACGGCGAGGCTCTCGCCCATCACGGTCAGTAGTCGCACTACTTCGGTGGCCGGTGAACTCACGCCTGCTTCTCCTCCAACGCCGCCGCGCGCTCGGCCATTCCCCGCCGGCGCAGCACAATGGCTTGTCTCACGTAGTCCAGGCCCGTGACGACGGTGAGGACGACCGCCGCGGCCATCACCCAGAACCTCAGGGAGGCCAGCCAGCCGGTCAGCGCCAGGACGTACATCCCCACGGCGACGCCCTGGGTGAGCGTCTTGAGCTTGCCACCCCGGCTCGCGGGGATCACGCCGTAGCGGATGACCAGGAAACGCAACAGGGTGATGCCGAGTTCCCGGCCGAGGATGACGGCCGTGACCCACCACGGCAGATCGCCCAGGGCCGACAGGCAGACGAGGGCCGCGCCCATGATCGCCTTGTCGGCGATGGGGTCGGCGATCTTCCCGAAGTCGGTGACCAGGTTGTACGTGCGCGCCAGATGTCCGTCGAACAGGTCGGTGATCATGGCGATGGCGAAAGCCGCCCAGGCGAGCGAGCGCCAGGCCGGGTCGTAGCCGCCGTCCGCCAGCATCAGCGCCACGAATCCGGGCACCAGCAGCAGCCGCAGCATCGTCAGCAGATTGGCGACGTTCCAGACGCTCGCCTGGTTGACGGCAGCGGCCGTCAGCTTGCCGCCGCGCGCGGGCCGCACGCCCTCGGAGTCCGCGGCCGTAGCCGCGGGGCCGGAACCGGAGACCTCACGGGCGCCGTCGGCAGCGGCGGCGGAACCACGGGCACCCTGCGCGCCGGTGGAGCCGCCCGCGGCGGATGCCGGGACTCCGGTCATCTGCCCGCCTCCTCGCTACACCCGGACGAGCCCGCCAGCGGCTCGGCGACCAGGTCGACGCCCTCCGTGCCGACCACCTTCGCCTCGACCATACGTCCGACGCTCAGGCCCGCGCCGCTCGTGAGCAGCACCTGGCCGTCCGTCTCCGGCGCCTGGTGCGCCGCACGGCCGTACACGCCCTCCTCGTCGTCCACGGACTCCACGAGGACGCTGACGGTCTGCCCGACGCGCTCCTCGGACCGCTGGGAGACGAGCTCCTCGGCGAGCCGGGAGATATGGGCGAGGCGCTCGGCGACGACGTCCTCGTCGAGCTTGTTCTCGTACGTCGCCGCTTCCGTGCCCTCCTCGTCCGAATACCCGAAGACACCGATGGCGTCCAGGCGGGC
Source organism: Streptomyces sp. IBSBF 3136 (assembly GCF_036815105.1). NCBI lineage: Bacteria > Bacillati > Actinomycetota > Actinomycetes > Kitasatosporales > Streptomycetaceae > Streptomyces > Streptomyces sp. IBSBF 3136. The sequence goes on along the minus strand of NZ_JAJSZC010000003.1, from coordinate 16,020 downwards.
GCCGGTCAGGAAGCGCTCCAGTTCGGCGAGGTCCGACTCGCTCTCGCCGGGGAAGCCGACGATGAAGTTGGAGCGCACGCCGGCCTCCGGGGCCTTGCTCCGGATGGTGTCGAGCAGTTCCAGGAAGCGGTCGGTGTCGCCGAAGCGGCGCATCGCGCGCAGCACGTCGGGCGCGGAGTGCTGGAAGGACAGGTCGAAGTAGGGGGCGACCTTCGGGGTGGAGGTCAGCACGTCGATCAGGCCGGGGCGCATCTCGGCCGGCTGCAGGTAGCTCACCCGCACCCGCTCGATGCCGTCGACCTCGGACAGCTCGGGCAGCAGGGACTCCAGCAGGCGGATGTCGCCCAGGTCCTTGCCGTAGGAGGTGTTGTTCTCGGAGACCAGCATGATCTCCTTCACCCCCTGCTCGGCCAGCCAGCGCGTCTCGTTCAGCACGTCGCTGGGGCGGCGGGAGATGAAGGAGCCGCGGAAGGACGGGATGGCGCAGAACGAGCAGCGCCGGTCGCAGCCGGAGGCGAGCTTGACGGAGGCGACCGGGGAGCCGTCCAGCCGGCGGCGCAGGGGCGCTCGCGGGCCGGAGGCGGGCGCGAGGCCCTCCGGGAGATCGGTGGGGCCGTGGCCGGGCAGCGCGACGGCGGCGGCCGACTCCTGGCGCTCGGCCGGGCTGATCGGCAGCAGCTTGCGGCGGTCGCGCGGGGTGTGGGCGGCGTGGATGCCGCCCGACAGGATGGTCTGCAGGCGGTCGGAGATGTCGGCGTAGTCGTCGAAACCGAGCACGCCGTCGGCCTCGGGCAGGGCCTCGGCCAGTTCCTTGCCGTACCGCTCGGCCATGCAGCCCACCGCCACGACGGCCTGGGTTCTGCCATGGTCCTTGAGGTCGTTGGCCTCCAGCAGGGCGTCGACGGAGTCCTTCTTGGCGGCTTCGACGAAGCCACAGGTGTTGACCACGGCGACATCGGCGTCCGCGGCGTCCTCGACGAGCTGCCAGCCGTCCGCCTCCAAACGGCCTGCGAGCTCCTCCGAGTCCACCTCGTTACGGGCGCAGCCGAGAGTGACTAGTGCGACGGTACGGCGTTCAGGCATGGGCTCAAGACTACTTTGTCTCACTGACGACCCACGTCGACGGGGTTGGCCGATCCTGGCCAACCCCGTCACATCCGCTCCGCCCGAGGGCCCCTCATCCGGCCTCGGGGTCGCCCTTGGTGTACGTGAGGCGCTCCACGGCGCCCGGCCGGAAGTTGTCCTCGATCTTCTTGCCGTTGACGTACAGCTGGATCGCGCCGGCGTCGCCGAGGATCAGGTTGATCTTGGAGTTGTCCTGGAAGGTCTTGGACTCGCCCTTCTTCAGCAGCCCGTCGAAGAGCATCCGTCCGTTGTGGTCCTTGGCGGAGATCCAGCTGCGCCCGCCCGGCGCGCTGACCTGGACGGTGACCTTGTCCTGCGGGGCGGCCGCGATGGCGCTGTCGGACGCCTCCGAGGTGGGCTCGGCGGGCTTGCCCTTCTTGGGGGTGGGCGAGGAGGACTTGCTGGGCGTGGTGGTGGTGCCCTCGGCGACCTGCGACTTGGCGTCGTTCCCGGCGCCGCCGCCCTTGAACGCGGTGAACCCGACGAAACCGACGACGGCGACGATCGCGGCGACCATGGCCGCGGTCCAGTTCGGGCCCCTGCGCTCGGGGCGGATACGTTCCGCCTCGAACAGGGGGGCCGCCGGGGTCGGCGCGGGCCGTCCGCCGTGCTCGGCGTCGAACTGCTCGATCAGTGGTGCGGGGTCGAGGTGCACAGCCCTGGCCAGCGTGCGGATGTGCCCGCGCGCGTACACGTCACCGCCGCAGGGGGCGAAGTCGTCCGCCTCGATGGCGTGCACGATGGCGATGCGGACACGAGTGGCGCTGCTGACAGCGTCGACGGTGAGCCCGGCCGCGATGCGCGCCTGCTGCAGGGCGCGCCCGACGGAGGTACGGGCTTCTTCGGACACGTCTGGGAACGGACGCTCGTCTTCAGGGGAGTTGCCGATGGACACGGGGGCGCCTTTCGAGCGTGTGAGCCACCTGTGCTGGAGGTTCAGTCTAGGGCGGGAGCGAAAGGGTGGGGCAACCGGGCGGTGGGACTTGTACGCCAATCGGAAAGGCCGGTCATCCCGACGGCGGGGACAGACACCTACCCCATATCGGGGTCGGTAGCTGTCCTTTCGCTCAACTTGACGTACAGCAAAGGGAAACGGTTGCCCGACTCTCTCTAACGGGTGGATCACGGCCGTGCCGCCAGCCGGCGTAACCCGACACGCCGGGTTCCGCACGCCGGGCGGGCAACCGGCCCAGTCCGCTTCAGCGGCCCCACCCGATCCGCCCGTTCCCGCCCGCACTTCCCCTTGTGTCCGCCCGGAATCGACCGCCTTGCCGCTTCCGTCCGCCCGGTCCGCCGGGTCCGCGCGCCCCGCGCGTCCTAGCCGTCGGACTCCCCGCGGATCACCGCGAGCACGCCGTCCAGTTCGTCGGGCTTCACGAGAACGTCACGCGCCTTCGAGCCCTCGCTGGGCCCGACGATGTTGCGGGACTCCATGAGGTCCATCAGCCGGCCGGCCTTGGCGAAGCCGACGCGCAGCTTGCGCTGGAGCATGGACGTCGACCCGAACTGGGTGGAGACGACCAGCTCGGCCGCCTGGCACAGCAGGTCGAGGTCGTCGCCGATGTCCTCGTCGATCTCCTTCTTCTGCTTGGTGCCCACGGTGACGTCGTCCCGGAAGACGGGCGCCATCTGGTCCTTGCAGTGCTGGACGACGGCGGCGACCTCGGCCTCGGTCACGAACGCGCCCTGCATGCGGGTCGGCTTGCTCGCGCCCATGGGCAGGAACAGCCCGTCGCCCTTGCCGATCAGCTTCTCGGCGCCGGGCTGGTCGAGGATGACCCGGGAGTCGGCGAGCGAGGAGGTGGCGAACGCCAGCCGCGAGGGCACGTTGGCCTTGATGAGGCCGGTGACCACGTCGACCGAGGGTCGCTGGGTCGCCAGCACCAGGTGGATGCCGGCCGCGCGCGCGAGCTGGGTGATGCGCACGATCGCGTCCTCGACGTCCCGCGGGGCGACCATCATCAGGTCGGCCAGCTCGTCCACGATCACCAGCAGGTACGGGTACGCCTGGAGCTCCCGCTCGCTGCCCTCGGGCGGCTTGACCTTGCCCTCGCGAACCGCCCGGTTGAAGTCGTCGATGTGCCGGAAGCCGTACGCGGCGAGGTCGTCGTAGCGCAGGTCCATCTCGCGCACGACCCACTGCAGGGCCTCCGCGGCACGCTTGGGGTTGGTGATGATCGGCGTGATCAGGTGCGGGATGCCCTCGTACGCGGTCAGCTCGACGCGCTTGGGGTCGACCAGGATCATCCGGACGTCCTCCGGGGTCGCCCGCATCATGACCGAGGTGATCAGGCAGTTGATGCAGGACGACTTGCCGGACCCGGTGGCGCCCGCGACCAGCATGTGCGGCATCTTCGCCAGCGAGTGCATCACGTACCCGCCCTCGACGTCCTTGCCGAAGGCGACCAGCATCGGGTCGTCGTCCTCGGCGGACTCCGCGAGGCGCAGCACGTCACCGAGGTTGACCATCTCCCGGTCGGTGTTCGGGATCTCGATGCCGACCGCGGACTTGCCCGGGATGGGGCTGATGATCCGCACGTCGGGGCTGGCGACGGCGTACGCGATGTTCTTGGTGAGCGCGGTGATCCGCTCGACCTTCACGGCGGGGCCGAGCTGGACCTCGTAGCGGGTGACGGTCGGGCCCCGGGTGAAGCCGGTGACGTCGGCGTCGACCTTGAACTCGGAGAAGACGTTGCGCAGGGAGTCGACGATCGCGTCGTTGGCCGCGCTGCGCGCCTTCCCCGGCCCGCCGCGGGTGAGCAGGTCCAGCGACGGCAGCCCGTAGGTGATGTCCCCGGCGAGCTGGAGCTGCTCCGCGCGCGGGGGCAGCTCGCGGGGCGCGTCGGGGGCCGCCTTCGTGAGGTCGGGGACATTCGCGACCTGGACCTTCTCCTGCTCGGGCCGGGCGGCCGGCGCGGGAACCGGGGCGGCCGCTGGAACCGTCGCGGACGCGGGTGCCGGGCCGGGGGCGGCTGCCGGGGTCGGCACCGGCGTGGTGTCCTCGCGCTCCCCCGCGCCGACCCCCTGGGTGAGGTCGGCGACGAGCGGCGACGGCGGCATGCCGTGCAGGACGGCGCCGTCGAGCGCGGCCGCGGCGGCCGCCGCGACGTCCACGGCGTCCATCCGGCGCTGCGGGTCGGGCTGCGGCACCGCGGAGCGCCTGGGACGGCCGCGGCGCTGTGAGAGGGCCTCCTCCTCGGCGCCCTCGGGGTCGTACCCCTGAGGGGCGCTCCGGCGCTTACGGGGGCGCGCGGGCAGCGCCTCACGCCACTGCTCGTCGTACCGCTCGTCGTCCTCGGAGGTCTCGTACTCCTCCGGCTCGGGCAGCAGCCCCAGCCGCACGCCGAGCGCGCGCAGCCGCTGCGGGATGGCGTTGACGGGGGTGGCGGTCACCACGAGCAGTCCGAAGACGGTCAGCAGCACCAGCAGCGGTACGGCGAGCATGTCGCTCACGGTGTACGTCAGCGGGGTCGCCGCCGCCCAGCCGATCAGGCCGCCGGCGTCCCTTATGGCCTGCATGCCGTCGCTGCGGGCGGGTGAGCCGCAGGCGATGTGGACCTGGCCGAGCACGCCGATGACGAGCGCGGACAGGCCGATCACGATACGGCCGTTGGCCTCCGGCTGCTCCGGGTGCCGGATGAACCGCACGGCGATCACCGCGAGCAGTATCGGCACCAGCAGGTCGAGCCGGCCGAAGGCGCCGGTGACCAGGATCTCCACCAGGTCGCCGACCGGACCGCGCAGATCGGCCCAGGTGCCGGCGGCGACGATCAGCGCGATGCCGAACAGCAGCAGCGCGACGCCGTCCTTGCGGTGGGCCGGGTCGAGGTTGCGCGCGCCCTGCCCTATGCCCCGGAAGACGGCGCCGACGGCGTGCGCCAAACCCAGCCACAGGGCGCGCACCAGCCGGTACAGGCCCCCTGTCGGGCTCGGTGCCGGCCTGGGCGGCGCGACCTTCTTGGCCGGGGCCCTCCTCGCGGGCGCCTTCTTGGCGGGGGCTTTCCTGGCGGCGGCCTTCCTCGCCGGAGCCTTCGTGGGAGCGGCCGCCTTCTTGGCGGGCTTCTTGGCTGCGGAGGGACGTGAGGCCATAGGTGTGAGGTTACCGGGGGAGACGACGGCGGACACGTGTGCCCGCCCCCGAGTTCTCGACTTCGCTCGAACAGGGGGGACCGCCGGCTTCACCCGTACGTGTCCCCCGTACCGCGGCGCGGAACTGACGCGCACTCATGGACAACTGTGCTCCGGGCGGGCGTCAGTTCTGCGGCGGCATCGACGCGGCACCGCTCGCCGTGCCCGGCTCCAGCGCGTCGAGCGCCCGGCGCAGCCCGGTGAGTTTGCGTTCGAGATGGGCCGCCGTGGCCACCGCGGCCGCGTCCGCCGACTCGTCGTCCAACTGCTTGGACAGCGCCTCCGCCTGCTCCTCCACGGCCGCCAGCCGCGCCGACAGCTCCGCGAGCAGCCCGGCGGACTCCTTGCCGCCCACCGCGCTCCTGCCGCCGCCCTCCAACTGGAGCCTCAGCAGCGCCGCCTGTTCCCGCAGCTGGCAGTTCTTCATGTACAGCTCGACGAACACCGAGACCTTGGCGCGCAGCACCCACGGGTCGAACGGCTTCGAGATGTAGTCCACCGCGCCCGCCGCGTAACCCCGGAAGGTGTGGTGGGGGCCGTGGTTGATCGCGGTCAGGAAGATGATCGGGATGTCCCGGGTCCGCTCCCGCCGCTTGATGTGCGCGGCCGTCTCGAAACCGTCCATGCCCGGCATCTGGACATCCAGCAGAATGACCGCGAAATCGTCCGTGAGCAGTGCTTTGAGCGCTTCCTCCCCGGACGATGCCCGCACCAGTGTCTGATCGAGCGCAGAGAGGATGGCCTCCAGCGCCAGCAGATTCTCCGGCCGGTCATCGACCAGGAGGATCTTGGCCTTCTGCACCATGGCCCGCCCTCCTCGTCCCGGCGGTACACCGGGCGCCGCCCCAGGGGACGACTCCCTTTCGCCGTCCGTCCTTGTGCCGGTCATCGTAGCCGCACCCCGCCCGTCGCCACACCCTGTCACCGCGATGTCACTGTGCACATAAGGGAAACGCGGCGCAGGACCGGAAGGTTCCCGGAATCCGCGATTCCCCCACACGTCCGGAGACCGGGGACCGGCAACTCCACGTGCACATCCCGGGTTCCCACCCCGTTCACGTTCGCACCGGTCACCCCGTCACCGGGCCCCCATCCACTGCCGCATGACCGCCAGCAGATGATCGGGGTCGACCGGCTTGGTCACGTAGTCGGAGGCGCCCGATTCGATCGCCTTCTCCCGGTCGCCCTTCATGGCCTTCGCGGTCAGCGCGATGATCGGCAGCCCGGCGAACTGCGGCATCCGGCGGATCGCCGTGGTCGTCGCGTACCCGTCCATCTCGGGCATCATGATGTCCATCAGCACGACCGCCACGTCGTCGTGCTGTTCGAGCACCTCGATGCCCTCACGGCCGTTCTCGGCGTACAGCACCGACAGCCCGTGCTGCTCCAGGACGCTGGTGAGCGCGAACACGTTGCGGATGTCGTCGTCGACGATCAGCACCTTCTCGCCGCCGAACCGCACCGCGCGGGCGGGCTCCGGCACGCTCTCCTGCTCGGCGATCGTCGTCCACTGCTCGGGCCGCTGCTCGACCGGCGGCAGACTGCGGCGCCGGCGCCGGAAGAGCGCGGCGGCCCCGTTCTGCGTCTCCTGGTACGACTTCACCTCGGCCGGCGTCACGATCTCCGCTGCGGACAGCTCCGAGGACAGCCGCGCCTCGGAGGCGACCAGCTCACCGGCCTCCAGCGGGGCCACCGACTGCTGGTAGCCCTGCGGCGGCAGTTCGCTCGGGTGCAGCGGCAGGTACAGCGTGAACGTCGAACCGCGGCCCGGCTCGCTCTGCGCGTGGATCTCACCGCCGAGCAGCTGCGCGATCTCCCGCGAGATCGACAGACCGAGGCCGGTGCCACCGTACTTGCGGCTGGTCGTGCCGTCCGCCTGCTTGAACGCCTCGAAGATCACCCGCATCTTGCTGGCCGCGATGCCGATGCCCGTGTCGGTCACCGAGAACGCGATCAGATCCGCCTGCGGATCGGTGAGCGAACCGGCCTCGAGCAACTGCTCCCGGATCTTCTGCGGCACATCCGCGCCCGCGGGCCGGATCACCAGCTCCACCGACCCGGAGTCGGTGAACTTCACCGCGTTCGACAACAGGTTGCGCAGCACCTGAAGCAGCCGCTGCTCGTCGGTGTGCAGGGTCGCCGGCAGCTCCGGGGACACCCGCACCGACAGGTCGAGCCCCTTCTCCGCGGTCAGCGGCCGGAAGGTGGCCTCCACGTAGTCCACGAGCTGGACGAGCGCGATACGCGTCGGGGAGACGTCCATCTTGCCCGCCTCGACCTTCGACAGGTCGAGGATGTCGTTGATCAGCTGGAGCAGGTCGGAACCGGCGCCGTGGATGGTCTCGGCGAACTCCACCTGCTTCGGCGACAGGTTCCCCTCGGCGTTGTCGGCGAGCAGCTTGGCCAGGATCAGCAGCGAGTTGAGCGGTGTGCGCAGCTCGTGCGACATGTTCGCGAGGAACTCGCTCTTGTAGCGCATGGACACCGCGAGCTGCTCGGCCCGCTCCTCCAGGACCTGCCGGGCCTCCTCGATCTCGGTGTTCTTCACCTCGATGTCCCGGTTCTGCCGGGCCAGCAGCTCCGCCTTCTCCTCCAGCTCGGCGTTGGACGCCTGCAGCGCCTTCTGCCGGTTCTCCAACTCCGCCGACCGCTCGCGCAGTTGCTCGGTCAGCTCCTGCGACTGCTTCAGCAACTGCTCGGTCTTGGTGTTGACCGAGATGGTGTTGACACTGGTCGCGATCATCTCGGCGATCTGGTTGAGGAAGTCCTTCTGGATCTGGGTGAACGGCGTGAAGGAGGCCAGCTCGATCACCCCGAGCACCGTGCCCTCGAACAGCACCGGCAGCACGATCACCTGCGCCGGCGGCGCCTCCCCCAGCCCCGAGGAGATCTTCAGGTAGCCGCTGGGCGCGTTCTCCACGAGGATCGTGCGCCGCTCCTCGGCTGCCGTGCCGATGAGCGCCTCACCCGGCCTGAACGACGTCGGCATGGAGCCCATCGAGTAGCCGTACGAGCCGAGCATCCGCAGTTCGTACTGCTCCCCGGCGTCACCGCTGATGTCCTGGCCCTCCATCAGCGGCATCGCCACGAAGAACGCCCCGTGCTGCGCGGAGACCACCGGCGTCAGCTCGCTCATGATCAGCGAGGCCACGTCCTCCAGGTCCCGGCGGCCCTGCATCAGCGCGGAGATACGGGCGAGGTTGCCCTTGAGCCAGTCCTGCTCCTTGTTGGCGATCGTGGTGTCGCGCAGGTTGGCGATCATCTTGTTGATGTAGTCCTGCAGCTCCTGGATCTCGCCGGACGCGTCGACGTCGATCTTCAGGTTCAGGTCGCCGCGGGTCACCGCGGTCGCCACGCGCGCGATGGCACGCACCTGCCGGGTCAGGTTCCCGGCCATCTCGTTCACCGACTCGGTGAGGTCCCGCCAGGTGCCGTCGACGTCACGCACGCGTGCCTGGCCGCCGAGTTGCCCCTCCGTGCCCACCTCACGGGCGACCCGGGTGACCTCCTCGGCGAAGCTGGAGAGCTGGTCGACCATCGTGTTGATCGTCGTCTTCAGTTCGAGGATCTCACCGCGGGCGTCGATGTCGATCTTCTTCGTCAGGTCACCCTTGGCGATGGCCGTGGTGACCATCGCGATGTTGCGCACCTGACCGGTCAGGTTGGACGCCATCTGGTTCACGGACTCGGTGAGGTCCTTCCACGTCCCGGCCACACCCGGCACGTGCGCCTGACCGCCCAGGATGCCGTCCGTGCCCACCTCACGGGCCACCTTGGTCACCTGGTCGGCGAACGAACTCAGCGTCTTGACCATCGTGTTGATGGTGTCCGCGAGCTGCGCGACCTCACCGCTCGCCTCGATCGTCACCTGCCGGGTCAGATCACCGTTGGCCACGGCCGCGGCCACCTGCGAGATGTTCCGCACCTGCATGGTCAGGTTGTTGGCCATCAGGTTGACGTTGTTGCTCAGGTCCTTCCAGATGCCCGTGACACCCGGCACGTGCGCCTGGCCGCCCAGGATGCCCTCGGTGCCCACCTCACGGGCCACCCGGGTCACCTGCTCGGCGAAGCTGGAGAGCTGGTCGACCATCGTGTTGACCGTCGTGACCAGTTCGAGGATCTCGCCCTTCGCGTCCACGGTGATCTTCTTCGACAGGTCGCCCTTGGCGACCGCCGTCGTGACCTCGGCGATGTTGCGCACCTGGATCGTCAGGTTGTTCGCCATGAAGTTCACGGACTGCGTGAGGTCCTTCCAGGTGCCGGAGACACCCTGCACCTCGGCCTGACCGCCGAGCATGCCCTCCGTGCCCACCTCACGGGCCACCCGCGTGACCTCCTGGGCGAACGACGACAGCTGGTCCACCATCGTGTTCAGGGTGTTCTTCAGCTCCAGGATCTCGCCGCGCGCGTCCACGGTGATCTTCTGGGACAGGTCACCGCGGGCCACCGCCGTGGCGACCTGGGCGATGTTGCGCACCTGGGCGGTGAGGTTCCCGGCCATGCCGTTCACCGAGTCCGTCAGGTCCCGCCACACACCGGCCACGCCCGGCACCTGCGCCTGACCGCCGAGCCGGCCCTCGGTGCCCACGTCCCGGGACACCCGGGTCACCTGGTCGGCGAAGGCGGAGAGCTGGTCGACCATCGTGTTGATCGTGTTCTTCAGCTCGAGGATCTCGCCGCGCGCGTCGACGTCGATCTTCTGCGACAGGTCACCGCGCGCCACCGCCGTCGTCACCTGTGCGATCTGCCTCACCTGTGAGGTGAGGTTCCCGGCCATGAAGTTGACGGAGTCCGTCAGCTCCTTCCAGGTGCCCGAGACGCCGTCCACCCGCGCCTGACCGCCCAGCCGGCCCTCCGTACCCACGTCCCGCGCCATGCGCGTGACCTGGTCCGCGAAGCTCGACAGCTGGTCCACCATCGTGTTCACGGTGTTCTTCAGCTGGAGCATCTCGCCGGACACGTCCACCGTGACCTTCTGCGACAGATCGCCGTTGGCCACCGCCGTCGTCACCTGCGCGATGTTGCGCACCTGCCCGGTCAGGTTGCGGAACGCGGTGTTGACGGAGTCCGTCAGGTCCTTCCAGGTACCGGCCGCCCCCGGCACCTGCGCCTGGCCGCCCAGCTCACCCTCGACACCGACCTCGCGCGCGACCCGCGTCACCTCAGCACCGAACGCGGACAGCTGGTCCACCATGCCGTTGACGGTGTTCTTCAGCTCCAGCATCTCGCCGGCCACGTCCACGGTGACCTTCTGCGACAGGTCACCGCTGGCCACCGCCGTCGTCACGGCGGCGATGTCCCTCACCTGTGTGGTCAGATTCCGGAACACCGTGTTGACGGAGTCGGTGAGGTCCTTCCAGGTGCCGGCGACACCCGGCACGTTCGCCTGACCGCCCAGCCGTCCCTCGGCACCGACCTCGTTGGCCACCCTCGTGACCTCGTCGGCGAAGATCCGCAGCGTCTCGGTCATCTGGTTGATCGTCTCGGCCAGCTGCGCGACCTCGCCACGCGCCGGCACGGTCACCTTCTGCGACAGGTCACCGTTGGCCACCGCGGTGGTGACCTGGGCGATCCCGCGCACCTGAGCCGTCAGGTTGCCGGCCATCAGGTTCACCGAGTCGGTGAGTTCCTTCCAGGTGCCGTCCACCCCGGGAACATGCGCCTGACCACCGAGAATGCCGTCCGTGCCGACCTCGCGCGCGACCCGCGTCACCTCCGAGGAGAACGCCGAGAGCTGGTCGACCATCGTGTTGACGGTGTTCTTCAGCTCCAGCATCTCGCCGGCGACGTGCACCGTGACCTTGCGCGACAGATCGCCCTTGGCCACCGCGGTCGTCACCAGGGCGATGTCCCGCACCTGCGCCGTCAGCCGGGACGCCATCGTGTTGACCGAGTCCGTGAGGTCCTTCCACGAACCGGACAGCCCCCGCACGCGCGCCTGCCCGCCGAGCTTGCCCTCGGTGCCGACCTCGCTGGCCACCCGCGTGACCTCGTCGGTGAACGTCGACAGCTGGTCGACCAGGTTGTTGACGGTACGGCCGACCTTCAGGAACTCGCCCCGCAGCGGATGCCCGGTGCCGTCCGGTGCCTGGGTGCGCAGGTCCATGCGGGGCGACAGATCGCCCTCCGCGACCGCCGTCAGGACCCGGCTGACCTCCGAGACCGGCCACACCAGATCGTCGACCAGCGCGTTGGAGTTGTCGATGGCGGTCGCCCAGGAGCCCTCGCAGGCACCCGTCTCCAGCCGCTCTGTGAGCTTGCCCTCACGCCCCACCATGCGCCGCACCCGCGACAGCTCGCCGGTCAGATGCAGATTGCGGTCGGCCACCTCGTTGAAGACCGCCGCGATCTCCGACATCACGCCGTCCCCGGACACCGTGAGCCGCTTGCGGAAGTTCCCGTCGCGCATCGCCACGAGGGCCGCCTGCAGCCGGTTCAGGGCAGCCGTGTCCACGGCGGTGGTGCCGCCGTTCCTGCCCAGGGACGGTCCGCCTTTCGCGCGCGTCTTCGTGCCCCGCGTCGCTGCGCCAGACTCCACTGTGTCCCTCCCGAAGGGGTAGACCGTTACTGCTGTGCCACTGCCGTGCTCGGCCACGCCGGCCCGGTGCGCCGCATCCCGGCCCACCGGTTACTTCCGCGTACCCGTTACTCATGGGTATTTCTGCCAGACGAGATCCGACACACCAAGGGCTGCTGCCCGCCGTACACGGAACACACGCAGCATGACCGGACCTTCGTCAGAAGCTTGCCCAGTGTTTCACCCCGGCCGAACCAGGCCATAACAGTTCGGCAGCTTCGCACATCGTCCGCACACCCTGGGGGCGTAATCACCGGCGACCGGCATCCACTCGGACGGGGAAGGTAAGTAACCTTGCATGCGGCTGTCCAGCCGCACCGGTCCCACCGGCCTGGGCGGTGGCACGAGAACGAGCGGGCATCGGAGGGGCGGCCGCAGACCATGACCACCGGAGTGATCCCCGAGGGACTTCCCCCGGAGCCACGGCCGACGGGCGAGCTGATGCCGCAGCAGCGGCGCGAGCCGGCCGGCCCCGCAGCCCTGCACGTCGACAACCGGCCGAGGAGTTCTGTGATCACCGCGCGCGCGGCCGCCAGTTTCGAGCCCGTCGGCCGATCGGTCGCGACCGCCCGGTCCTTCGTCCGCGACACCCTCCAGGGCTGGGGCTTCGCCGACATCGTCGACGACGCGGTGGTCCTCACCAGCGAACTGGTGACCAACGCGGTCGTGCACGCGGGCACCCACGCGGAAGTGCTGTGCCTGCGCACCGAGGACGGCGTGCGCATCGAGGTCTCCGACCGCTACCCGGAACGCGAGGTCCCCCTCCAGGGCTCGCCCGCCGCCATGGGCAGCCCCGACCGGGAGGGCGGGCGCGGCCTGCAGCTGTGCGCGGCCCTGGCCGCCCGCTGGGGCGTGGACTACACACCCACCCACAAGAACGTCTGGTTCCAGCTCGACCTGCCCGAACGCCCGGTCGGCACCCGCGCCGCCGGACCCTCGCTGCCCGCCGAGCTGCTCCCGCTCGCCGACGGCCGGGTCCGTGTCGCGGTCGTCCAGATCGACCGCAAGGGCATGATCAACGCCTGGAACGAGGACGCGGAGGAACTGTTCGGCTACCCGGCGGCCGCGGTCATCGGCAGGCCCCTCACCGACCTCGCCGCCTGGCCGCACACCCCCGGCACCGGCACCGGCATCGCCGAGGCGCTCCAACTCTCCCGCTGGGAGGGCAGCTACGGCGTCCGCGGCGCCGACGGACGGGTGGCCTCGGTCTACGCCTCCCACCTCAGGGTCCGCGACACCGGCGGCGAGCCGTCCACCGTCTGCCTCCTGGTCCGGGACCACGAGCGCGCCGTCCTGCAGACCCCGCAGCGCGTCCCCGCCGGCGACCAGGCCACCGCCTCCGACGGCCAGAGCACCGACCCCTTCGAGGTGTTCATCGGCTCCCCCGCCCCGGACGACCTCGACGGCCTGCTGCAACGCACCGTCGAACGCGCCCGCGACATGCTCGACGGCGACTCCGCGTTCCTGCTCCTGGCTACCGACGACGAGACGGAGCTGGAGGTCCGCGCCTCCACCGGCCTGCCCTCCGCCCGCCAGCGCTTCGCCCGCGTCCCCGTGGAGGCGGGCCCCGGCCGCTACGGCTCCGCCCGCATGCCGGCCGTCCACGACGACCTCAACGCCGTGCCCGGCGCCGTACCTCTGCTCAACGGCACCGGCATGCGCTCGGTCGTCACGGTCCCGCTGAAGGTCGAGGGCCGCCTCACCGGCTCCCTCGGCGTCGCGGCCGAGGCACCCGGCCGGTACTCCAACGAGGAGGCGCTGCGCCTGCAGTTCGCCGCCGACCGCATCGCCCTGGCCGTGGAGTCGGCCCGGTTGGGCGAGCTCGAACGGCTGCGACGCGGTTCCCTGAGCTTCCTGGTCGAGGCCTCCGACCTGCTCGCCGGCACCCTGGACCGGGACCAGACGCTGGCCCTGATGGCCCAGATGACCGTGCCGACGCTCGCCACCTGGTGCGCCGTCTACACGATCGCCGACCAGGCATCCGAGCCCTACCTCTCGTACGTCCTGCACGAGGACGAGGAACTCATCGACGGCATCAAGTCGTTGCTGTCGAAGATCTCCCCGCCCGATCCGGTACCGACGCCCGGCGCCCGCGTCTGGAACACCCCCGGCGAGGTCGCCCACCAGGCGGCCCTGCGCAGCTCCATGCGCAGCCTCGGCCTGTCCGGCGGCCCCACGCACCAGATCGCCTCGGGCATCGGCCCGACCCTCGCCACCGCCTCCGCGGTCGGCGGCGAGACGGTCGTCCTGCCGCTGGTCGCCCGCAACCGCGTGATCGGCATGCTCACCCTCGGCAAGCCCACGGACGAGCACTTCCGGCAGGAGATCCTGGAACTGGCCGAGGACTTGTCCCGCCGGGCCGCGCTCGCCCTGGACAACGCCCGCCTGTACTCGGAACGCACCGCGATCAGCCAGGCCCTCCAGCGCAGCCTGCTCCCGCCCGGCCTGCCGCAGATCGACGGCGTCGAGGTCGAGGTCATCTACCGCGCGGCCGGCGAGGGCAACGAGGTCGGCGGCGACTTCTACGACCTGTTCCCCATCGGCAACGGCGCCTACGGCTTCGCCATCGGCGACGTCTGCGGCACCGGCCCGAACGCGGCGGCGGTCACGGGCCTGGCCCGGCACGCGCTGCGCCTGCTGGCCCGCGAGGGCCTGTCCGGCCCCGCCGTGCTGGAGCGCCTCAACTCCGCGATCCTCGACGAGGGCGACCGCAGCCGCTTCCTGACCCTGCTCTACGGCGAGATGCGGCCCCAGGCGGACGGCAGCGCCGAGCTGAAGGTGGTCTGCGCGGGCCACCCGCTCCCGCTGCGCCTGCGCCAGGACGGCACGGTCGTCGCGGCGGCCGAACCCCAGCCGCTGCTCGGCGTCATCGAGGACCTGGAGCTGTACGAGCAGACGGTCACCCTCGACCCGGGCGACGTCCTGCTGTGCGTCACGGACGGCGTCACCGAACGCCGTGAGGGCACCCGCATGCTGGGCGACGACGGTCTCGCCGACGTGCTGACCACCTGCACGGGTCTCACGGCCGGCGCTGTCGCGGCACGCATCATGCGAGCCGTGGAACGCTTCGCGTCCGACGCCCCCTCGGACGACATGGCGATCCTGGCGATGCGGGTCTCGGGGCTTCACCACGACTGAGGCCCCGGGCCCGCCCGGGCACACGAAGAAGGCCCCGCCCACAAGGGCGAGGCCTTTATTCCAGAGCCCCCAAACGGAATCGAACCGTTGACCTTCTCCTTACCATGGAGACGCTCTACCGACTGAGCTATAGGGGCCTGTCGCATTCGAGGTTTCCCTCGCGGCAACAAGAAAACCATACCCTGAACAGGCCGCATTTCCCAAACTCGTTCGGCGGCGGTCAGAAGGCGGGCTGGAGCAGTCCGCCGAGGGCGTTGCACGCGGACACGATGCGCTGCATCTCGCGTTTGGTCAGTGCGGCGTCGACGGGCAGGGCGAGCGTCTCGTCCGCGGCCCGCTCGGTCTGCGGCAGCGTCACGCAGCACCGGAACTCGGGCAGCCGGTGCACGGGTGTCTTCACCGGCACGTGGCAGGCAACTCCCTTGGCCCGCAGGGCCCGCGCGAAGGCGTCACGGTCCGGCCGGCCGTTGCCCGGCACCCGCACCACGTACTGCTGGTAGCTGTGCCCGTCACCGCCGTCCGGCGTGCGCACGCCCTTCAGCTTGGCGTCGAGGTAGGCGGCCCGCTCCCTGCGCTGCGCCATCTCGTCGTACGGCGCCTCGGACTCGCCCTGCTCCAGCACGAGCAGCCCGTGCCGCCGGCCGACCTCGTGCAACCGCGTGATGTCGGCACGCCGTCCGAAGCGGTGTACGACAACGACGGCCGCGGTCCGAGGAGTTACGGCAGCTTCGACGGCGGAGGGGTCGAGGCAGTAGGTGGCCGGATCTATGTCGGCGAACACGGGGAGCGCACCCACGAGGCACACGGCCTCGGCCAGCTCGACGTTCCCGAAGGCCGGTACGACGACCTCGTCACCGGCTCCGACGCCGGCGGCTCTGAGCATTGCAGCAGTACCCATGGCTGTGATGCTGAGCGCGCAACGTGAACTTGAAGTTACGCATACCAAAAAAGGGTTGGGGGCCCCCCCCCCCGGGGGGGGCCCCCCCCGGGGGGCCCCCCCTCGACCGTTTCCACCCCCCAGCGTTACGGATTCGAGGCCAGCCAGGCTGGGG
>NZ_JAJSZC010000002.1:0-96570 GCF_036815105.1 Streptomyces sp. IBSBF 3136 | reverse complement strand
CCCCGGTGGTCCCCCGTGTCTCCCCCGTTGTTTCCCCCGAACCTTCAGGCGACCAACTCGCCGAAGGCGTCCTCCTCGTCACGGCCGAAGCTGAGGACCTCGTCGTCGCGCAGCCGGCGGAGCGACCGCCAGATGCTGGACTTGACCGTGCCGACACTGATGTCGAGGATCTCCGCGATCTCCGGGTCCGTGCGGCCCTCGTAGTAGCGCAGGACCAGCATGGTGCGCTGGAGTTCGGGCAGCCGGGCCAGCGCCTGCCACAGGACCGCGCGCAGCTCGGTGCCGCGCATCGCGTCCGTCTCGCCGGGCGTCTCCGGCAGTTCCTCGGTCGGGTACTCGTTGAGCTTGCGGCGCCGCCAGGCGCTGATGTGCAGGTTGGTCATGGTGCGGCGCAGGTAGCCGCCGACCGCCGCCTTGTCGCTGATCCGCTCCCACGCCCGGTACGTCGAGAACAGCGCGCTCTGCAGCAGGTCCTCGGCCTCGAAGCGGTCGCCGGTCAGGTGGTAGGCGGTGGCGTACAGGGAGGCGCGGCGCTCCTGGACGTAGGCGGTGAACTCCGCCTCCGTCAGCGAACGGCGCTCCCCCGAGTCCTCCCTGTACGCGGATCCCCCGTGCGTCTCCCCCGTGTGAGCGTCAACCACCGTCATGTAACCGGTGTGCTGACGCCCGGTGCCGCGAGCGCACCCCCGCCCTCCCCCACGCTCGAATCCGCTCGCGCGGGAGGGCCCCCCATCGGCACCGGACTTCTCGGAACCCCGGTGCACGTCGTGCAGACGCGTGACCACTGCGCTGGTGCTCATCCCGTGCAGCGTGTTCATCTCGCGCTCCCCCGTCGTGGACTTCCGGTGTCCGGCTTGCCGGTGTTGCTTCCTTGCCTGTGCCGAGAAGCTTGCCGAGCGACCTTCATGGACGTGTCAGCCGACTGTCACAGACCTGTCACAGGGGTCCCTCACAAGGTCGTCACGGAGTGCGCACAGCCGGTGGCGCTGGGGACGGCATGGTGTCGGCAGGTCGTACGAGAGCCCGTCCATGGGCCAGAATGAGCGCGTGCCTTCCCTGTTGCTGATCGAGGACGACGACGCCATCCGTACGGCCCTGGAGCTGTCCCTGACGCGCCAGGGACACCGGGTGGCCACCGCTGCCAGTGGTGAGGACGGTCTGAAACTGCTGCGCGAGCAGCGGCCGGACCTGATCGTGCTGGACGTGATGCTGCCCGGCATCGACGGGTTCGAGGTGTGCCGGCGCATCCGGCGCACCGACCAGTTGCCGATCATCCTGCTGACCGCGCGGAGTGACGACATCGACGTGGTCGTCGGGCTGGAGTCCGGCGCCGACGACTACGTGGTCAAGCCCGTGCAGGGCCGGGTGCTGGACGCCCGCATCCGGGCGGTGCTGCGGCGCGGGGAGCGTGAGTCCAGCGACTCGGCCACGTTCGGCAGCGTCGTCATCGACCGCTCGGCGATGACCGTGACCAAGAACGGCGAGGACCTCCAGCTCACGCCGACCGAGCTGCGGCTGCTGCTGGAGCTGAGCCGGCGGCCCGGCCAGGCGCTGTCCCGGCAGCAGTTGCTGCGCCTGGTCTGGGAGCACGACTACCTGGGCGACTCCCGCCTGGTGGACGCGTGTGTGCAGCGGCTGCGCGCCAAGGTGGAGGACGTGCCCTCCTCCCCGACCCTGATCCGCACCGTCCGTGGTGTCGGCTACCGCCTGGACGTTCCTCAGTGACCGACACGCAGGGGGGGCTGCGCGGCTGGGCCGCGCGGCGCAGGGGAAGTCTGTCGCGACTGCGGTTCACCAGCCTCCGGCTGCGGCTGGTCGTGGTGTTCGGCCTGGTCGCGCTCACCGCCGCGGTGTCGGCGTCGGGCATCGCGTACTGGCTGAACCGGGAGGCCGTGCTCACCCGGGCGCAGGACGCGGTGCTGCGGGACTTCCAGCAGGAGATGCAGAACCGCACCGGCGCGCTGCCGGTGCACCCCACCCAGGACGAACTCCAGCGGGCGGCGGGCCAGATGGCCGGCAGCAGCCAGCGGTTCAGCGTGCTGCTGGTCGCCCAGGACACCGACGGCAAGACGGTGTACGGCAACTCGGGCGGCATCAACGGGTTCTCGCTGGAGGACGTGCCCCGGTCGCTGCGGGCCGCGGTGAACAAGCGGCAGAAGGTGGCGGACGGCAACAAGTCGCCGTACCACCTGTACTGGCAGCGGGTGGACCAGCACGGCACCCCGTACCTGGTGGCCGGCACGAAGCTGGTCGGCGGCGGGCCCACGGGCTACATGGCGAAGTCGCTGGAGCCGGAGGCCAAGGACCTCAACTCGCTCGCCTGGTCGCTGGGGATCGCCACGGGTCTGGCGCTGATCGGCTCGGCGCTGCTCGCGCAGGCCGCCGCCACGACCGTGCTGAAGCCGGTGCACCGGCTCGGGGTGGCCGCCCGGCGGCTCGGCGAAGGCCGGCTCGACACCCGTCTTCAGGTGTCGGGCACGGACGAACTCGCCGACCTGTCACGGACGTTCAACAACGCGGCCGAGGCGCTGGAGAAACGGGTGGCGGACATGGCCGCCCGGGACGACGCCTCGCGCCGGTTCGTCGCCGACATGTCGCACGAGCTGCGCACCCCGCTGACCGCCATCACCGCCGTCACGGAGGTGCTGGAGGAGGAGCTTGAGTCCGAGGCCGGCGGCATCGACCCGATGGTCGAACCCGCCGTGCGGCTGGTGGTCAGCGAGACCCGGCGACTGAACGACCTGGTCGAGAACCTGATGGAGGTGACCCGCTTCGACGCGGGCACCGCCCGGCTGGTCCTGGACGACGTCGACATCGCCGACCAGATCACCGCCTGCATCGACGCGCGTGCCTGGCTGGACGCCGTCGAACTGGACGCCGAGCGCGGTGCCCACGCCCGGCTCGACCCGCGCCGCCTGGACGTCATACTCGCGAACCTGATCGGCAACGCGCTCAAGCACGGCGGTTCGCCGGTTCGCGTGTCGGTGCGGATCGACGGGGAGGACCTGGTCATCGCGGTGCGCGACCACGGGCCCGGCATCCCGCAGGACGTCCTGCCGCACGTCTTCGACCGCTTCTACAAGGCCAGCGCCTCCCGGCCGCGTTCGGAGGGCAGCGGTCTCGGCCTGTCCATCGCCCTGGAGAACGCCCACATCCACGGCGGTGAGATCACCGCCGCGAACTCCCCCGACGGCGGCGCGGTGTTCACCCTGCGGCTGCCGCGGGACGCCTCACGGCTGACGGAGGAGGACGGCGAGAACGGCGACGCGGACGCGAGCGGCGGGGTTCACGGGCCGGCGGAGCACGGGAAGGAGGGGGCATGAGAGCGGGGACGACACGACTCCTGCTGGCCGCCCCCCTGCTGGCCGCGCTGCTCGCCGGGTGCGGGATCCGTCCCACCGAGGTGCCGACGGACTTCGGCGCGGCGCCCTCCCGGGTGCCGTGCTCGCTGGCCGGCCCCGATGCCGCCACCCAGTCCTCGCGCGGGGTGCCCGTCCAGGTGTTCCTGCTCTGCGGCTCCTCCCTGGTCGCCGTCGACCGGGCGGTGCGGGTGCCGGACGGCACGCCGGACGCGCGGCGCCGGGTGATCGTGGCGCAGGGCCTGCTGGACCAGCTCGCCGCGTCCCCGACGGCCGCGGAGAAGTCCGCGGGCTACACGACGTACGTGCCGGGCGGCGTGAGCGTGGCCGGGCCGGGCCCGAAGGACCCGGAGGACGCGCTGCGGCTGAGCACCGCGCCGGACCGGCTCACCTCCTACGCCCTGGGCCAGCTCGTGTGCACGCTGTCCGACTCGGCGGCGACCGAGGGCGACGGCTCGGTGATCCTGGGCGGCCCGCGCCCCGGCCCGCTGCGCCGCTACGAGTGCACCGACGACGTCCGCAACCGCCCGGGCACGGTCCAGCCGCCGACGGGCGCGGTCGACGCGGGCTGAGCGTGCGGTGTGGCCCGTGCCTCACGCGCATCGGCGCGCCGGTCGCGGAACCGATCGTGCACGGGGGCGCGTCTAGGGGGTCGTGCAGCGTCAAGGCTCCATCGGCGGCAGCGCCGCGATCCGCATCCGGGTGACGGGAGGTGTCCTCCTCGTCGCCCATCTCGGGCTCGTCGCCTGGCTGATGCTGCGGCCCCTGGACGTCCCCTGGGTGATGCCCGCCAATCTGCGTCCGCTGGCCGGCATCCGTGCCGACCTGGCGCTGGGCTGGCCGGAGGCCGCCAGACGCCTCGGCGAGGGGCTCGCGCTGCTCGCGCCGCTGGGTGTGCTGCTGCCGATGGTCCACGGCAGACTCATCGTCTCCCCGCTCTCGTCCCTGGTGCGTACGGCGACCGCGGGTGCCCTGCTCTCGCTGGGCATCGCCCTGCTCCAGACCGGCGTGCCCGGCCGTGTCGTGGACGTCGACTCGCTGCTGCTGAACACCGTGGGGGTGGTGCTGGCGCACCTGGCCGTGGTGCCGGCGGGCCGGGCCCGGCTGCGGCGGCGGGACGGGCACGGCGCCCGCGCGGCCGGGACGGTCACCGTCCAGGAGGAGCTGTCTCAGGGGCGGACCCCGACGATTCCCAGGGTCGGGATCGCCCCGTAGAGCGACGCTTCGTCCCCTTCGGTTCCGTACCGTGGAGTCAAGTTGAGGCAACCGACCGGGATGCCTCGTCCACGCTCACGAAGGAGCCGCGGATGTCCAGCCTCGCCCGCCCCACCCACGGCCGCATGATCGGCGGAGTGTGCGCCGCGCTGGCACGGCGCTTCGGCACCTCCGCGACGACGATGCGGATCGTCTTCGTGCTGTCCTGCCTGCTGCCGGGGCCGCAGTTCCTGCTCTACATAGCGCTCTGGATCCTGCTGCCCTCCGAGGACCGGGCCGGGACCACCGCCTGGTGAGTCCACGCAGGCGAACGCCGCCGGTGCGCCCCGAACGGTTCCGGGGCGCGCCGGCGGCGCCGTGCGTGCGGGAGCGGTCAGCCGAGCGGCAGGCCGTTCACCGGGGCGCCGTGCGTGGGCAGGCCCTTCAGCGGCAGCCCGCCGAGCAGTCCGGCGACCGGCGCGGTCGGTCCCCCGGTGAGGACCTTCTGCACGGCCGGCTGCGCGGCGGCCACCCCGGTGCCGACGGCACCCTGCCCCTGGGTGAGCGCCTGGCCGGCACCCGGCAGCGCCTTGCCGACGTTCCCGGCCGGCAGCGCCCCGGTCACGGAGTCCAGGGCGTGGGTGGCCTGCGTCGCGTCGGGAACGGCCGGGGCCGCGTTGGCCGCGCCCGCGCCTACGGCGGCGAAGGCGGCGCCGAGGGCGGCGACACCGAGGGTCTTGGCAGCAGACTGCTTCATGGTGAATGCGTCCTTGAAAGCGGGAGACGGGTGATCACAAACGATCTGAGCGGTCCACGACCGTAAACATGCCGAGCCGCCCGCCGCAAACACCGAAATGCGGACGGCTGGTGAAAGTCCGTCCGCATTCCGTGCCGCCCGGTGAACCCCCGTTACCCGACCGGACCGGAAGACCCGCTGGTGGAGGCGGTCTGCTGGAACAGCCATTCGGACTTCAGTTCCGCATATCCGGGCTTGATCACGTCATTGATCATCGCGAGTCGTTCATCGAAAGGAATGAACGCTGATTTCATCGCATTGACGGAGAACCATTGAAGGTCGTCGAGCGTATAAGCGAAGGCGTCGACGAGATGCTCGAATTCCCGGCTCATGCTCGTGTTCGACATCAGCCGGTTGTCGGTGTTGACCGTCGCCCTGAAGTGCAGCCGCCGCAGCAGCCCGATCGGGTGCTCGGCGTAGGAGTGCGCGGCGCCCGTCTGGAGGTTGGAGCTCGGGCACAGCTCCAACGGGACGCGCTTGTCCCGGACGTAGGACGCCAGCCGTCCGAGCCGCACCGAGCCGTCGTCGCGGACCTCGATGTCGTCGATGATCCGCACGCCGTGCCCGAGCCGGTCGGCGCCGCACCACTGCAGCGCCTGCCAGATGGACGGCAGCCCGAACGCCTCGCCGGCGTGGATGGTGAAGTGATTGTTCTCGCGCTTGAGGTACTCGAACGCGTCCAGGTGCCGGGTGGGCGGGTAGCCGGCCTCGGCGCCGGCGATGTCGAAGCCGACCACGCCGAGATCCCGGTAGCGGTTGGCGAGTTCGGCGATCTCCAGGGCGCGGGCCGCGTGCCGCATCGCGGTCAGCAGGGCGCCGATCCGGATGCGACGGCCGTTCTCCCGGGCGAGCCGCTCCCCCTCGCGGAAGCCCTCGTTGACCGCCTCGACGACCTCTTCGAGGCGCAGCCCGCCCGCCAGGTGCTGCTCGGGCGCGTACCGCACCTCCGCGTAGACGACCCCGTCCTCGGCGAGGTCCTCGGCGCACTCCCGGGCCACCCGGACCAGCGCCTCGCGGGTCTGCATCACGCCGACGGTGTGGGAGAAGGTCTCCAGATAACGCTCCAGCGAGCCGGAGTCGGCGGCCTCGCGGAACCAGATGCCGAGCTTGTCGGAATCGGTCTCCGGGAGCTGGGAGTACCCGGTCGCCCGGGCGAGTTCGACGACGGTCCCGGGCCGGAGCCCACCGTCGAGGTGATCGTGCAGCAGAACCTTGGGCGCCCGGCGGATCTGGTCCGGCGTCGGCACGTGCGTCGGGACGGTCCCAGTCGGTGGAGTCTGGCTCGTCATCTCCGCACTGTAACGCCTACGCGCGTAGAGGACCCCTCGGACGCCTTTACTTTTCCGTCGATATGTAACGGTGACCGCACGGACGGGTTTCGTACACCGCGGCTTCTGACACTGTTCTGTCATGGGACAGCAAGCGACGCCGGTCCGAACGGCCGGGCTGGGCAAGGCAGTCGGTCCGGTGCCGACGGCGGTGAGCGGGGCGGTGCTGCTGCTCCCCGGCGGCGAGGAGGTGTCCGCCCGCCGGCCGTCCCTCGTCCGGTCGCCGGCGCTCGTCCGCTCGCTCGGCCGCAGGTTCGCCCGCGCGGGCCGGGCGGAGGGGCTGGCCGTCCACACCGTCCACTACCGCTACCGGGGCTGGAACGGCAGCCAGGCGCATCTGGCCGCCGACGCCGAGTGGGCCGCCGACGAGGTCGTCCGGCGCTACGGGGACGTCCCGGTGTGCCTGGCCGGGCTCGACATGGGCGGCCGGGCGGCGCTGCGGGCCGGCGGTCACGAGGCCGTGACCTCCGTGGTGGCGCTGGCCCCCTGGCTGCCCGACGAGGACGTGGCCGCGCCCGCCGAGCCGGTGCGGCAGTTGGTGGGGCGGCGGGTGCTGATCGTGCACGGCACCAACGACGAGCGGACCGACCCGGAGCTGTCGTTCCGGCTGGCGGAGCGGGCGAAGAAGGCGAACCGGGACGTGTGCCGGTTCGAAGTGCACTCCGACGGCCACGCGTTGCACCAGCACCGGGACGAGGTGCTCAGCCTGGCGGTGGACTTCGCGATGGGCGCGCTGTTCGGGTCGCCGGTGTCCCGGCCGGTGGAGGACGCGCTGGCGGCCCCGCCGCCCATAGGACTGCGGATGCCGCTGGCCGCCGGGTTCGGCAGATCGCTGCGGCGCTAGGTGTATCGACCCGCAGCGTTGTTGACACGGCTGATGGGTGGGTGGCCGCCCTCGGCCCTGGGCGTGCCTCAGGGAAGCAGGCTCCCCCTCCTGGAGAGCAGGAATTTCTTGAAGGCGGCCACCGGCGGGGTGTCCGGGCGGTCCGCCAGCCAGGCGACGCCGATCTCCCGCGCCGCCCGGGGCGCCGTGACCGTCAGCTCCACGACCCCCGGCCTGGGCACGGTGGGCGGCGGCAGCAGCGCGACCCCCAGGCCCGCCGCCACCAGGCCCCGCAGGGTCTCCGCCTCCTCGCCCTCGAAGGCGATGCGGGGTTTGAAGCCGGCCTCGCGGCACAGGTCGTCGGTGATCCGCCGGAGGCCGTAGCCGGGCTCCAGGGTCACGAACGTCTCGTCGGACGCCTCGGCCAGCCGGATCCGGCGGCGGCCGGCGAGACGGTGGTCGGCGGGAACGACGAGCCGCAGCTTCTGCTCGTCCAGGCGGCGCGCCACCAGGTCGGGGGCGTCGGGCACCGGCGAGGTCAGGCACAGATCGAGCTCGCCCGCCCGCAGCCGCTCCAGCATCGCCTCGCCGTAGTTCTGGACCAGGCTGAACCGGATGCGCGGGTGGTCGGCGCGGAAGGCGTGCAGCAAGCCCGGGACGGTCTCGGCGCCCATGGTGTGCAGGAAGCCGAAGGCGACCTTGCCGGTGGCCGGGTCGGCGTCGGCGCGGACCTCCTCGGCGGCGCGCTCCACCTCGGCGAGGGCGCGCTCGACGGAGGCGAGGAAGGTGCGGCCTGCGGGGGTGAGGGAGACCGTGCGGCCGTGCCGGGTGAACAGGTCGACGCCGAGGTCCTGTTCCAGCCGGGCCATCGCGCGGGAGAGGGTCGACTGCGGCACGTTCATCTCCAGGGCGGCCCTGGTGACGTGCTCCGTGCGGGCGACACCGGCGAAGTACGCGAGCCGGGGCGCGAGCAGCAGTGACATCGACGAGATGTCTTCTGTGTCACTGGACGGTGACAGCCGGGCCTGTGAGCTGTGCTGATGCGCCATGGGAACGATTATGGCGAATCCATGCATTGGACGGATGAGTAAGGCCGTCCGTAGTTTCGAGGCATGTCTCCCGCCAGTACCGGGGCGTCCACCGCCATGGGCGCCGCTGTCCCCGTCCGTTCCGCCGATTCCCGCCTGGCCCCGGGCGGCCCCGGCTACCGCCGGATGAGCTTCGCCCTCTTCCTCGCCGGGGTCGCGACCTTCGCCCTCCTCTACTCCACGCAGGCCCTGCTGCCGCTGATCTCCGGGGAGTTCGGGGTCGCCGCGAGCGAGGCGAGCTGGACGGTCGCGGCCGCGACCGGCGGGCTGGCGCTGTTCGTGCTGCCGATGAGCGCCCTGTCGGAGCGCTTCGGCCGCCGTACGGTCATGACGGCGTCGCTGGCGGTCGCGGTGGGCGTCGGGCTGCTGGTGCCCTTCGCCCCCTCCATCGGCGCCCTCGTGGTGCTGCGTGCGGTGCAGGGCGCGGCGCTGGCCGGCCTGCCCGCCTCGGCGACGGCCTATCTGGCGGAGGAGGTCAGGCCCAAGGCCCTGGTCACGGCGATCGGCCTGTTCGTCGCCGGCAACAGCGTCGGCGGGATGAGCGGCCGGGTCATCACCGGCTGGGTCGCGCAGGAGTGGGGCTGGCGGGTGGCCGTCGGGGTGATCGGCGCGATCGCCGTGGTCTGCGCGGTGGCGTTCCGGCTACTGCTGCCCGCCCCGCGCCACTTCACGCCCGGCTCGCTGCGGCCCCGGGTCCTGCTCGGCACGGTCCGCGACCACCTCTCCGACCCGCTGCTGCGGCGCCTGTACGCGATCGGCGCGCTGTTCATGACGGTGTTCGGCGGCGTCTACACGGTGATCGGCTACCGCCTGACGGAGGCGCCGTTCGCACTGCCGCAGGGCATCGTCGGCTCGATCTTCCTGGTGTACCTGGTGGGCACCGTGTCGGCGTCGACGGCGGGCCGGCTGGTGGGCCGCCTCGGCCGCCGGGGCGCGCTCTACCTGGCGGGCGGTACGACGGCGGCCGGCCTGCTGGTGTCGCTGGCCGCCTCGCTGCCCCTGGTGCTGCTGGGCCTGGTCCTCGTCACGGCGGGCTTCTTCGCCGGGCACGCGGTCGCCTCCTCGGCGGTCAGCAAGACGGCCACCCACGGCCGCGCCCAGGCCTCGGCCCTCTACCAGTCGGCGTACTACATCGGCTCCAGCGTCGGCAGCACGGTGGGCGCCATGGCCTTCCACGCGGACGGCTGGGGCGGCACGGTCACGGTGGGCCTGCTCGCCGTCCTCGGCGTCGTGACGATCACCGTGCTCGGGTCCCGGGCGGCCCGGGTCACGGCCCGCCGGGAGCCGGTGCCGGCGCACTGACCCCCGCCGGTCAGGTCCCGGAAGCAACCGGTCCGAGCTGGGCATTTTCGTACTCGGGGGGCCGTTGTCAGTGGGCTGCGGTAGCTTCCGGAGTGCTGGGGCGCGAAGGCGCGCCGACAGGACGGCCACAGGGGTGGGTGGACGATGGGCGACGGCACGGCGACGGCGGACCTCGAGGTCGCGCTGGAGAAGCACCGGACCGAACTGACCGGGTACTGCTACCGCATGCTCGGCTCCTCCTTCGAGGCCGAGGACGCGGTGCAGGACACCCTGGTGCGCGCCTGGCGGAGCCACGACAAGTTCGAGGGGCGTTCCAGCCTGCGCTCGTGGCTGTACCGGATCGCGACCAACGTCTGCCTGGACATGCTGACGGCCGGGAACAAGCGGGCCCGCCCGATGGACCTGACCGAGGCGACCCCGCTCGCCCGGGCCGCCCTCGCCCCACGCCCCGACCACACCTGGCTCGAACCGGTGCCCGACGCGCGTGTGCTGCCCACGGGCGACGACCCGGCGGAGGCGGCCGTCGCCAAGGAGTCGATCCGGCTGGCGTTCATGGCGGCGCTGCAGCAGCTGCCGCCCAAGCAGCGGGCGGTGCTGATCCTGCGCGAGGTGCTGGCCTGGCGGGCGAGCGAGGTCGCCGAGCTGCTGGACACCACGGTCGCCTCCGTCAACAGCGCGCTGCAGCGGGCCCGTGCCACGCTCGCCGAGCGCGCGAAGACGGGTGCCGAGGGCTCGGTCTCCGACCCGCTGGACGAGGAGCAGCAAAAGCTCCTGGAGCGCTACGTGAAGGCCTTCGAGGGGTACGACATGACGGCGCTCACGGCGCTGCTCCACGAGGACGCCGTCATGACGATGCCGCCGTTCGACCTGTGGCTGCGCGGCCCGGAGGACATCACCGGCTTCATGACCACCCTGGGCGCCTCCTGCGCCGGTTCGCGCCTGCTGCCGGTCCAGGCCAACGGGCTGCCCGGCTTCGCGCACTACAAGCCGGACGAGGAGAAGGGCGGGTTCACCCCCTGGGCGGTGCAGGTGCTGGAGATCTCAGACGGCCGGATCACGGGGTTCCACTGCTTCCTCGACACCCAGCGCTGGTTCCCCTTGTTCGGTCTGCCCCTCCACCTGGAAGCGGAGCCCGACCAGGTCCAGCAGGGCGAGTAGCGCGGGGTCGGGATCGCGCAGCCGTATCCGCCCGCCGGCCCGGCGGGCGGCCAGCTGCAGCCGGGCCAGCAGGTCGACGGCACCGAGGCCCGGCGGTCCGAGCCCGCCGACGTCGCACACGACGACCCGCGCACCGGTCCTCCGCAGCAGCGACCGCACGTCGTCGCACCACCCCGGCACCTGACCGCGGGTGACCGGACCGGCGAGCATGAGCACGGGGGGTGTCTTGGCATCCACGTGCGGTAGACCGGCGGCCGGGCGGTAACTCATCGCGGTGCGTGGGTCCCGGACGTGCCGACGAAGATCACATTGACCCGGCCGCCCCGGCGCCCGAGGGTGGTTCCCCGTGCAGGGGGTGCTGAGCGGGTTCGCGGTGATCGCGGTCGTCATCGGGGTGGGCTATGTGCTCGGGCGGCGCGGCACGCTGGGCGAGCAGGGCGCCGCGGTGCTGACCGGGCTGGCGTTCACGGTGGCGGGTCCGGCGCTGTTGTTCACCACGCTGGCGAAGGCCGACCTGTCGGTCCTCTTCTCGGCGCGGCTGCTCGTCACGGCCCTGAGCACGGCCGTGGTCTGCGGGTTGTTCGTGGCGGTCGGCGCGCTCAGGCGCTGGGGCGTGGGCCGCACCACCATCGGCGCCCTGTGCTCGGGCTATGTGAACTCCGGCAACCTCGGCATCCCGATCGCGGCGTACGTCCTGGGCGACGCGTCGCTGGTGGCGCCGGTCCTGCTCTTCCAGGTCGTCCTCGTCACCCCCGTCGCCCTCACCGTCCTCGACCTGTCCGGCACGGGCGGGAAGGGCACGGTGTGGCGGCGCCTGCTGACCCCGCTGCGCAACCCGATCGCCGTGGGCTCGCTGTCCGGGGTCCTGGTGTCGGCGGCGGGGTGGCGGCTCCCGGGCCCGCTGATGAGCCCGCTCACCCTGATCGGCAACATGTCCGTCCCGGCGGCCCTGCTGGCCTTCGGCATGTCCCTGCACGGCAAAGCGCTCCCCGGCCGCGGCCGGGACCGGCGGCCGGTCCTGCTGTCGGTGACGCTGAAGTCGCTCGGCCAGCCCCTGGTGGCATGGCTGCTGGCGCAGGGCGTCTTCGCCCTGCACGGCGCCACCCTGCTGGACGTGGTGGTCACCTCGGCCCTCCCGGCCGCCCAGAACCTGTTCACGTACGCCAGCCGCTACCGGGTGGCCGAGTCCCTGGCCCGCGAGTCGATCCTGCTGTCGACGGTGGTGTCGGTACCGGTGCTGGTGGGGGTGGCGGCGGTGCTGGGGTGAGGTCGTTCCGGCCGGGGGCCCGGGTGACGGTGGATGCGCTCACGGCGGTCTCCTGTCGGGGCGTCACCGATCCCGGCAGGCCGAAGGGGACCGGTGCGGCTCCACCGATCCCCTTCACCCGAACTCGAAAACTGCTGATCAGGCGATACGCTCCAGCACCACCGGGGAGGCCGTGAAGTCGGTGCCCGCGGCCGCGATGTCGTAGGAGCCCTCGATCGCCTGGAGGGCGTAGTCGAAGCGCTCCGGGGTGTCGGTGTGCAGGGTCAGCAGGGGCTGGCCCGCGGTCACCGTGTCGCCCGGCTTGGCGTGCATCTCGACGCCCGCGGCGGCCTGCACCGGGTCCTCCTTGCGGGCGCGGCCCGCGCCGAGACGCCAGGCGGCGACGCCGATGTCGTAGGCGTCCAGGCGGGTCAGCACGCCGGCGGACGGCGCCTTGATGACGTGCTGCTCCTTCGACGTGGGCAGCTCGGCGTCCGGGTCGCCGCCCTGGGCCGCGATCATCCGCCGCCAGACGTCCATCGCGGAGCCGTCGGCCAGCGCCTTCGCCGGGTCGGCGTCCTTGACCCCGGCCGCGTCCAGCATCTCGCGGGCCAGCGCCACCGTCAGCTCGACGACGTCCGCGGGACCGCCGCCGGCCAGGACCTCGACCGACTCGCGGACCTCCAGGGCGTTGCCCGCGGTCAGGCCGAGGGGGGTGGCCATGTCCGTCAGGAGCGCGACCGTCTTCACGCCGTGGTCGGTGCCGAGGCCGACCATCGTGGAGGCCAGCTCCCGCGCGTCCTCGATCGTCTTCATGAAGGCGCCGCTGCCGACCTTCACGTCCAGGACCAGCGAGCCGGTGCCCTCGGCGATCTTCTTCGACATGATCGAGGAGGCGATCAGCGGGATCGCCTCGACGGTGCCGGTGACGTCGCGCAGGGCGTACAGCTTCTTGTCGGCGGGGGCGAGGCCGTCGCCCGCCGCGCAGATCACCGCGCCCGTGGTGTCCAGGACGTGCAGCATCTCCTCGTTGGAGAGCAGCGCGCGCCAGCCAGGGATGGACTCCAGCTTGTCCAGGGTTCCGCCGGTGTGGCCGAGGCCGCGGCCCGAGAGCTGGGGAACGGCCGCGCCGCAGGCCGCGACGAGCGGGGCCAGCGGGAGGGTGATCTTGTCGCCGACGCCGCCGGTGGAGTGCTTGTCCGCCGTCGGGCGGGACAGCGAGGAGAAGTCCATGCGCTCGCCGGAGGCGATCATGGCCGCGGTCCAGCGGGAGATCTCGCGGCGGTTCATGCCGTTGAGCAGGATCGCCATGTTGAGCGCGGCCATCTGGTAGTCGGCGACCTCGCCGCGGGTGTACGCGTCGATGACCCAGTCGATCTGCTCGTCGGTCAGCTCACCGCGGTCCCGCTTGCTGCGGATGACGGAGATGGCGTCCATGGCCATGACTTTCCTTCCGGGAGGTGCGAAGTGCACGGCCCCCCTGAACGGGTCAGGGGGGCCGTACGGGAGTTACTTGGTGAGATGGTCCGGGCCGAAGGCCTGGGGCAGCATCTCGGCGAGCGGGAGAACGCCCGCCGGGGTGTCGAGCAGCAGCTCGGGCCCGCCGAACTCGTACAGCAGCTGGCGGCAGCGGCCGCACGGGACGAGCAGCGCGCCCGTGCCGTCCACGCAGGTGAAGTGCGTGAGGCGGCCGCCGCCCGTGCGCTGGAGCTGCGAGACCAGCCCGCACTCGGCGCACAGGCCGAGCCCGTAGGAGGCGTTCTCCACGTTGCAGCCGGTGACCGTGCGCCCGTCGTCGACCAGGGCGGCCACGCCGACCGGGTAGCCCGAGTAGGGGGCGTAGGCGTGGGACATGGCCTCCCGCGCCTCGGCCCGCAACGCCTCCCAGTCGAAGCCGGCCGGCGCGGGGGTCACTTGCCCTGCCCCTTCCGGTACGGCAGGCCGTCCGCCTTCGGCATGCGCAGCTTCTGCGCGGACAGCGACAGGACGAGCAGCGTGACGATGTACGGGGTCGCCGTCACGAGCTGCCGCGGGACCTCGTTGGTGGAGCTGTACCAGAGGAACATCAGGGCCGCGACGACGACGGTGACGACGGCCGGGACGTACTTCTTGCGCCAGGCCAGGTAGGCGGCGCCGACCACCAGCAGGATCGCCACCAGCAGGATCAGGGCGTGCACGTTGGTGGTGCCGCCGCGCAGGTTGAGGCTGTCGGTGTAGCCGAACAGGCCGGCGCCGAGGGCGAGGCCGCCCGGCATCCAGTTGCCGAAGATCATCGCGGCGAGACCGATGTAGCCGCGGCCGGCCGTCTGGCCGTCGAGGTACACGTTGGACGCGACGATCGACAGGAACGCGCCGCCGAGGCCGGCGAAGCCACCGGAGATGATCACGGCGATGTACTTGTACTTGTACACGTTGACGCCGAGGGACTCGGCCGCCACCGGGTTCTCACCGCAGGAGCGCAGGCGCAGGCCGAACGCGGTGCGCCACAGCACCCACCAGGTCAGCGGGACGAGCGCGACCGCGATGACGGTCAGCGGCGACAGGTCGGTGACCAGGCCGCCGAGCAGGCCGGCGATGTCGGAGACCAGGAACCAGTGCTTGCCGTTCAGCGTGTTCAGCCAGTCCGACAGGCCCGGGATGCTGAACTCGCCGAGCGAGTCGATCGGCGGTGACTGCTTGGTGGAGCCCTGGGGGGCGTCGGCGAAGGTGAACTTCGACAGGTAGCGGGTCACGCCGAGGGCCAGGATGTTCAGCGCCACACCGGAGACGATGTGGTTGACGTTGAACGTGACGGTGGCGATGGCGTGCAGGACGGCGCCGAGCGCGCCGCCGATGATGCCGAAGGCGATGCCGGCCCAGGGCCCCCACTGGTAGCCGGCCCAGGCGCCGAACCAGGTGCCGAGGATCATCATGCCCTCGAGGCCGATGTTGACGACGCCCGCGCGCTCGGCCCACAGGCCGCCGAGGCCCGCGAGGCCGATCGGCACGGCGAGCTGCAGCGCGGTCGACATCTGCCCGACCGAGGTGATGCCGTCCGCACCGGTGATCAGACGGACGATCGAGGTCAGCACCAGCACGCCCGCGATGACCAGCAGGAGTACCGGGAGCGACATTCGGCGGCCGCCCTTGCCGGGCTGCTTCGCCTGCGGCTTGGCGATGGTCGCGGTGGACATCAGGCCGCCACCTCCTTCTTGGTGTTCTGAGCGGCGGCCGCGGCCAGCTCCGCGCCGACCCGCTTCTGCTGGCGGCGCAGGCCCCACTGCCGTACGGCCTCGTACGAGATGACGACCGCGAAGACGATCAGGCCCTGCATGATCGTGGCGATCTCCTTGTCGTACGCCACGGGGGTCGCGTAGTCCAGGGCGGGCGAGGCCTTGTCGAGGAAGGCCCACAGCAGGGCGGCGAGCGCGATGCCGCCGGGGTTGTTGCGGCCGAGCAGGGCGATGCCGATGGCGGTGAAGCCGAGGCCGGCGGGGAAGCTCAGGCTGTAGGTGTGGGTGTCACCGAGCAGCAGCGGCAGGCCGGCCAGGCCCGCGATGGCGCCGGAGATCAGCATGGAGACCAGCACCATGCGCTTGGCGTCGACACCGGAGGCCGCGGCGGCGGTCTCCGAGGCGCCGGTGGCGCGCAGGTCGAAGCCGAAGCGGGTGCGGTTGAGCACCACCCAGTAGCCGATGCCGAGCACGACGGCGAGGAAGACCAGGCCGTAGATCTCGCCGACGTCCGAGCCGAGGTTGATGCCCGGGAACCAGCCGGACTTCTTCATCACGCCGGTCGTCACGTTGTCGCCGACCTGCACGCCCCACACGTCGGTGAGGGTGACGTAGCCGATGACGGCGGTGGCGATCGAGTTCAGCATGATCGTCGCGACGACCTCGCTGACGCCGCGGGTGACCTTCAGGACACCGGCGATGCCGGCCCAGAAGGCGCCGGTGGCCATGGCGACGATCAGCAGCAGCGGGATCTGGAGGACGCCGGGCAGGGCCACGTGCGCGCCGACGACGGCGGTCATCACCGCGGCGAGGCGGTACTGGCCGTCGACACCGATGTTGAACAGGTTCATGCGGAAGCCGAGGGCGACCGCGATGGCGGCGATGTAGTACAGCGACGCCTGGTTGATGATCAGCACCTGGATGTCCGAGTACGGCAGCTGCTGCAGCATCAGGACATAGGGCTCGATCGGGTTCTTGCCCGAGGCGAGCAGGACCACCGAGGTCAGCACGATCGCCAGGACGATCGCGATGACCGGTCCGGCCACCGCGACGAGCACCCGCTCCTTGTCGAACTTCTTCATCGGGCCTCGTCCTCCGGACCGGCGTTGTCGGCGCCCTCGGGGGCGGTCTCTTCGTGCTCCAGGTGACCGGACGCGGCACCCGTCATGGCCGTGCCGAGCTCCTCCGGCGTGATGGTGGCCGGGTCGGCGTCGGCGACCAGCCTGCCGTCGTAGATGACGCGCAGGGTGTCCGACAGGCCGATCAGCTCGTCGAGGTCGGCGGAGATCAGCAGCACGGCCAGGCCCTCGCGGCGGGCCTCGCGGATGCGGTCCCAGATCTGCGCCTGGGCACCGACGTCCACACCGCGGGTGGGGTGGGCGGCGATCAGGAACTTGGGGTCGTGGCTCATCTCGCGGCCGACGATCAGCTTCTGCTGGTTGCCGCCGGACAGGGAGGCCGCGGTGACGTCGATGCCGGGGGTGCGGACGTCGTACTCCTCGACGATCCGGCGGGTGTCGGCCTGGGCGCCCTTGGGGTTCAGCCAGAAGCCCTTGGCGTTGGGCTTCTCGGTGACGTGGCCGAGGATGCGGTTCTCCCAGAGCGGGGACTCCAGCAGCAGACCCTGGCGGTGACGGTCCTCGGGGATGTAGCCGACGCCGGACTCCCGGCGCTTTCGGGTGGCCCAGGGGGTGATGTCCTCGCCGAGGAAGACGATCTGCCCGGAGTCGGCGTGCTTGGTGCCGATCAGCGCGTCGATCAGCTCGGTCTGGCCGTTGCCCTCGACGCCGGCGATGCCCATGACCTCACCGGCGTGGATGGTGAAGGTGACGTCGTCGAGGACCTTCTTGACCGCGCCGGCCGGCGCGAACTCGGTGAGGCCCCCGGCGGACGGCTCCTCCTCGGTGCCCATGGAGACGGCGCCGCGGGCGTGCACGGTGAGGTTCCTGACCTCCAGCACCGCACGCTCGGTGACCGTGGACTCGGCGGTCTCCGGGGTGGGCAGCTCGCTGCCGACCATCAGCTCGGCGAGCTGGCGCGGGGTGGTCTCGGCGGGGACCGCGGTCCCGACGGTCGTGCCGCGCCGGATGACGGTGATGTCGTCGGCGACGGACAGCACCTCGCCCAGCTTGTGGGAGATGAAGATGACCGACAGGCCCTCGGCCTTCAGCTCGCGCAGGTTGTCGAAGAGCGCGTCGACCTCCTGCGGGACGAGCACGGCGGTCGGCTCGTCGAGGATCAGGGTGCGCGCGCCGCGGAAGAGGACCTTGAGGATCTCCACGCGCTGGCGGTCGGCCACGCCGAGGTCCTCGACCAGGGCGTCCGGGCGGATGCCGAGGCCGTAGCGGTCGGAGATCTCCTTGATCTTCTTGCGGGCGCCGCCGCCGATGCCGTGCAGCTTCTCGCTGCCGAGCACCACGTTCTCCAGCACGGTCAGGTTGTCGGCCAGCATGAAGTGCTGGTGGACCATGCCGATGCCGCGGACGATGGCGTCGGCCGGGCTGGAGAAGCTGACCTGCTCGCCGTCGACGGCGATGGTGCCCTCGTCCGGCTTCTGCATGCCGTAGAGGATCTTCATCAGGGTCGACTTGCCGGCGCCGTTCTCGCCGACGAGGGCGTGCACGGTGCCCTTGCGGACCGTCAGATGGATGTCGTGGTTGGCCACCACACCCGGAAATCGCTTCGTGATGCCCGCGAGCTCTACCGCGACGGTCGACTGAGCGGTGAGCGGAGGGCTGCTGGACGCGTCGATGGCGCACTCTCCTCGGGAAAGGGGCCGCTCTACGCGCGTAGCGCCCCTGCTTTAAATAGTGCCCGGACCTGACCGGTCTTGATCAGGGACAGTCGTCCCGCGCAAGTATCCGATCCGTTCCGAGCATTCTGCCGCGCGAACGGGGTGCGGGCAGGTCATCCTCTCCGCACCCCGTTCCGTGGCCGTAACGCTGCCATTACAGCGCTCTGTTGGCCAAGGCTTCTGACCTAGATCGTCAGGAGGTCTTCACCTTGATGCTGCCGTCCTTGATGCCGGCCTCGGCCTTCTTGATCGCGGCCTGCATGTCGGCGTTGTTCTTGAAGGTCGGGTTGGAGTCGGCCAGGCCGACACCGCCGTTCTCCAGGGAGCCGCGGATCTCACCGGCGAGCGGCTTCTTGTCCTTGATGACGGACTTGGACAGGTCGTAGACCGCGCCCTCGACGTTCTTCAGGGCCGAGGTCAGGATGTAGTCCTTGTACTTGGCCAGCGCCTGCTGGTTGTACTGGTCGGAGTCGACGCCGATGGCCCACACCTTGTGCTCGGCGGCGGACTTGATCACGCCCTGGCCGGAGAGGCCGGCGGCGGCGTACAGCACGTCGGCGCCCGCGTCGATCTGGCCGTTGGCGGCGTTCTCACCCTTGTCCGGGCTGGAGAAGCCACCCTCCTGGGCGGTCTGGGTCAGGTACTGCGACTCGACCTTGATCTTCGGGTTGACCGACTTGGCACCCTCGATGTAGCCGGCCTCGAACTTGTGGATCAGCGGGACGTCCACGCCGCCGATGAAGCCGATGTGGTTCTTCTTGGTCGCCTTGGCGGCCGCGACACCGGCGAGGTACGAGGACTGCTCCTCGTGGAAGACCATGTCGGCGACGTTCTTGGCCTGGGTCTGGTTGTCGTCGATGATGCCGAAGGTGACCTTCGGGAACTTCGTCGCGGCCTCCTTCACGGCGCCCGCGTAGGCGAAGCCGACACCGATGACCGGGTTGTAGCCGGCCTTGGCCAGGGTCTCCAGGCGCTGGGTCTTGTCCGCGTCCGTCTCGTTGTCCTGCGGCTCGACGTCCCGGGCGCCGACCCCGAAGTCCTTCTGGGCCTTCTGCAGGCCCGCGTAGGCGGCGTCGTTGAAGGACTGGTCACCCTTGCCGCCGACGTCGTACGCCAGGCCGATGCCCTTGGACTTGCCCTCGGTGGAGGACGAGGAGGACGAGCTGCCACAAGCAGAGACGGTGACGGCCAGCGCTGCGGTCGCAACGCCTGCAATCGTGATACGGGACACCCGGCGCATGGAACGAGACTCCTTTGTGCAAGCGCCCAAACCAGGCGCTGGTTCCGCCGCAGCGTAACGCGCGTAGACCTGTCGGAAAACCCCCAATGTCCGGTCCGTTATCGAGCTGTGGCCACAGTCACTGCCCAAGGTTACGTACAGCAGTACGCCCCTTGCAGGAGGCAAGGGGCGTACCTGGAACGACGGCGCCGGGCGGGCGCTCGGGCGGGGTCAGATCACTTGGTGTTCACCGTGATCTTGCCGCTGATGATGTCCTGCTTGGCCTTGTCCACGGCCGCGGCCACGCCGGGCAGCGCCTTGTACTTCGGGTTGGAGTCGGCGAAGCCCACCCCGCCGGACTTCAGGTCGCCGCGGACCTCGCCGCTGAGCGGCTTGCCGTCGTAGACCGACTTGGCCACGTCGTAGACCGCGCCGCCCACGTTCTTCAGGGCCGAGCCGAGGATGTAGTCCTTGTACTTGGCCAGCGCGCTCTGCTGGTACTGGTCGGAGTCGACGCCGACGGCCCACACCTTGTGCTCGGCGGCTGACTTGATCACGCCCTGGCCGGAGAGGCCGGCCGCGTGGTAGATCACGTCGGCGCCCGCGTCGATCTGGCCGTTGGCCGCGTTCTCACCCTTGTCCGGGCTGGAGAAGCCACCCTCGGCCGGGGTCTGGGTCAGGTACTGCGACTCGATCTTGATCTTCGGGTCGACCGACTTGGCGCCCTGGTCGAAGCCGGCCTCGAACTTGTGGATCAGCGGGATGTCCACGCCGCCGATGAAGCCGATGTGGTGCTTCTTGGTGGCCTTGGCGGCGGCCACGCCCGCCAGGTACGAGGCCTGCTCCTCGTGGAAGACCATGTCGGCGACGTTCTTCGCCTGGATGGTGTTGTCGTCGATGATGCCGAAGGTGACCTTCGGGTACTTGGTGGCGACCTGCTTCACGGCCGGCGCGTACGCGAAGCCGACACCGATGACGGGGTTGTAGCCGGCCTTGGCCAGGGTCTCCAGGCGCTGGATCTTGTCCGCGTCGGACTCGTTGGCCTGCGGCTCGATGTCCCGGCCGCCGATCTTGAACTCGTCCTGGGCCTTCTTGAAACCGGCGTAGGCGGCGTCGTTGAAGGACTGGTCGCCCTTGCCGCCGATGTCGTAGGCGAGACCGATGCCCTTGCCGGAGTACTTGCCGTCCTTGGAGGACGAGGTGGCGGAGTCGGTGCTGGACTTGCCGCACCCGGCGGCCGCGAGGGCGACGACCGTGACGGCCACCGCAGCTTGGGAGAACCTCGTTCTCCGGGACATCTTCCGAGAGAGCAGACGCACAGCAAGCACTCCTTCATCCCCACGGCGCCGTCACGGGCCGCTGTCCCCAATGTGCCGCCAGTGGTGGCGATTCGGCGCACAGTAACGCGCGTAGAAGGGGAGGGGAACGGTGTTCCTCCCGGCCGTTATCGATTCGTGCCGACTCCGGGCCGGAGCCGGCCGCCGCGGGTTACAGCGGGGTGACACGAAGGGACGAAGGGCACCTGACGGCACCCCTCCGCCCCGCGCTCCGCCGTGGCGGAGGCCGCCCGTCTACGGGGCCTCCAGCATCGCGGCGGCCGTGAACATCTCCACGCCGACCGTGATCGCGTGCTCGTCGGCGTCGAAGTCGCCCTGGTGCAGATCGCGCCCCACCCGGTCGCCGGGAACCCGGACGCCGAGGCGGGCCATGGCGCCGGGCACGTTCTCCAGGTACCAGGAGAAGTCCTCGCCGCCCAGGCTCTGCGCCGTGCTCTCCACCGAGCGCATCCCGCGCCGGGCGACCATGGCCCGGCGCAGCAGTTCGGTGGACTCCCGGTCGTTGACCACCGGCGGCACGCCCCGGACGTAGTTGATCTCCGACTTGGCCCGGTGCAGGGTGGCGACCTCGTCGATGGCCGCGTGCACGATGTCGGGGGCCTCGCGCCAGGCGTCGAGGTCCAGGCAGCGGACGGTGCCGGACAGCTCGGCGTGCTGCGGGACGACGTTCGGGGCGTGGCCCGACTCGATCCGCCCCCAGGTCAGGGCGAGACCGGCCCGGGTGTCGACGCGCCGGGCGACGATCGCGGGCACGTCGACGGCGACCCGGGCGACCGCGGTGACCAGGTCGGTGGTGAGGTGCGGGCGGGCGGTGTGGCCGCCGGGGCCGTCGAGGGCGACCTCGAGGCGGTCGCAGGCGCTGGTGATCGGCCCGTGCCTGAGTCCGATCCGGCCGGCGTCGACCTTGGGGTCGCAGTGCACGGCGAGGATCCGGCCGACGTCGTCGAGCGCGCCGTCGCCGATGGCGCCGAGCGCGCCGCCGGGCAGCACCTCCTCGGCGGGCTGGAAGACCAGCCGCACCGGGCGCGACAGCAGCCCCTTGGCGTGCAGGTCGGCGAGGACGAGCCCGGCGCCGAGCACCACGGTGGTGTGCACGTCGTGGCCGCAGGCGTGGGCGCGGTCGGGCACGGTGGACCGGTACGGGCAGTCCGCCTTGGTGTCCGGGATGGGCAGGGCGTCGATGTCGGCCCGCAGGGCGAGCATCGGCACTGAGGGGCGGGTGCCCTCCGGGAGCCCGATGTCACAGAGGAGGCCGGTTCCGGTGGCCAGGACGCGGGGGCGCAGCCCGGCCTGCTCCAGCCGCTCCTTGATCGCGGCGGTGGTGCGGAACTCCTGGTTTCCCAGTTCGGGGTGCATGTGCAAGTCGCGTCGGAACGCGACCAGTTCGGCGTGCAGGGACTCGCTGAGCACGCCGGGGAGCACGTCTCCGGGGATATCGGCCTCGGACTCTCGGGACATCACTTGGTTCACCCTCTGAAGGGTAGGACGCCCGGGCGGTCAACTGACCCTCGATCAACAAAAGTTCAACCTGTTAGGGGAAGAAAATCTGGCCGTCGGGCGCATGGCGGCAAACTTCGATGGGTAAAACCTCTGTTTCCTCTTCCACGCATACCATGCCTACCCCGGTTCCCGCTCGGCGTGTCCACCGACCGGACCCGGCTTCCTGAGGTCCGGCCGGGCGGTCTCAGGCCAGGGCCACCGCCGCCAGCCGGTGGACGTCCCGCGCCGTGCCCGTGACCCCCGACAGGAAGCCCTGGGCCCGCGGGGAGGCGTTCTGGGTGAGCCAGCCGGGGTCGATGTCGCACACCGCGACGCGGACGCCGGTGCCGGCCAGGGCGAGGGGCAGGGTGTGGACGACGGTGGAGGGGAAGCTGAGGATGGTGCGGCCGATGGGGCCCCGGCGGGCGATCAGCTCCAGGGGGAGGTCCGGGCGGACGATCTCCAGACCCGTCTCGGCGGCCAGCCGGTGCAGTTTGCCGGTGTTCTCGCGGCGGTGCGCGAAGTAGCGGGTGGCGCCGTGCGCCTTGGCCAGGTCGCGGACGGCCTCCAGATAGCGGTCGCCGTCCACCACCCCGGTCTCCACCAGGGAGGTGCCGACCATGTCGGCGCCCCGGGTGATGCGGGGCGGCCCGAAGCGGGCCCGGGTCCAGGCGAAGTCGTTGGCGGTGACCGTGACCCCTTCGGGGGTCTCCGTCACCGGCATGGAGGAGAAGACCTCGACCCTGCGGCGGCCGCTCGGGGTGAGGCGGCGGCGGGCCGAGGAGGAGACGGGGGCGAAGAGCAGGTCGCGGGGGCCGGGGCGGCCGCCCTTGCGGTGCCAGCGCACCAGCCGCTCCCCGCGGGCGAGCTGGGCGACGAACTCCATCGTCGCGGTTCCGTCGTCCACGACCACCAGGTCGCGGGCGCGGGTGATGGTGAGCAGCAGCTGCACGTAGCGGGAGAAGGGATCGCCCATGACGATCCGGTCGGCGCGGCGCAGCGGGCCGGCCAGACCGCCGATGGTGTGGAAGGGTGCGGTCGTGCCGCCCCGCGCCTCCTCCCAGCGCACCCGGTACCCCTCGTCACGGGCCAGGTCGGCCATGCGGCGCAGCTGGCCCCGGGTCATGGGGTCGGTCGGGGCCAGTACGACGACGGTCAGCTCCGAGCCCTCGCCCGGCAGCCCGCCGCGTGCCCCCGCCGTGCGCCGCACCTGCGGGGGCACGGCGGCCGTGGCCGGGGCCGCGTGGCCGGACGGGACCGCCGGGGCCGCAGCCCCGGGGCCGGACGGGACCGCCGAGTCCGCGGAGTCAGCCGAGTCCGCGCCCGCGGGACCGGACGGGACGGCCGAGCCGGACGGGACCGCCGCCGCGTCCGCGCCCGCGGGGCCGGACGGGGCCGTCGGCCGCGGGCGCGGGGCCGGTGGTCCGGCCGGGTCGGCGCCGCGCAGGCCGCGCAGGTGTGCCCACTCCAGTACGTTCAGCAGCTGTACCGGGCTCTCCACGAAAGCGAGCGTGCGGGCGGGGTGGCCGGCGTGACCGGCGCGGGGGCTCATCGGCGTGCGACCGTCCCGTCGTAGGGCATCCGTCAGGCGATGGGGGCGCTCAGACCGTGACCGGCTCGCCCGCGGCCGCCGCGATCTCCGCCTCGGCGACGACACCGCTGACGCGGCGCAGCTTCTTCATCGGGCCGAGCTCGGAGTCGTAGACCTTCTTGACGCCGTCGCCGAGGGAGGCCTCGATCGTGCGGATGTCGCGCACCAGGCGCGTGAGGCCCTGCGGCTCCACGGACGCGGCCTGGTCGGAGCCCCACATGGCGCGGTCGAGGGTGATGTGGCGCTCGACGAAGGTGGCGCCGAGGGCGACCGCGGCGAGCGTGGTCTGCAGGCCGGTCTCGTGGCCGGAGTAGCCGATCGGGACGTTCGGGAACTCCTTCTCCAGCGTGTTGATCACGCGGAGGTTCAGCTCCTCGGCCTTGGCCGGGTAGGTCGAGGTGGCGTGGCACATGAGGATGTTGTCGCTGCCGAGGACCTCGACCGCGTGGCGGATCTGCTTCGGGGTGGACATGCCGGTGGAGAGGATGACCGCGCGGCCGGTGGCGCGCAGGGCGCGCAGCAGCTCGTCGTCGGTCAGGGAGGCGGAGGCCACCTTGTGGGCGGGGACGTCGAACTTCTCCAGGAAGGCGACGGCCTCGGTGTCCCACGGGGAGGCGAACCAGTCGATCCCCTTCTCCTTGCAGTACTCGTCGATCTGGCGGTACTCGTCCTCGCCGAACTCGACGCGGTGGCGGTAGTCGATGTAGGTCATCCGGCCCCAGGGGGTGTCGCGCTCGATGTCCCACTGGTCGCGCGGGGTGCAGATCTCCGGGGTGCGCTTCTGGAACTTCACGGCGTCGCAGCCGGCCTCGGCGGCCACGTCGATCAGCTTGAACGCGTTCTCCAGCTCACCGTTGTGGTTGATGCCGATCTCGCCGCAGATGTAGACGGGGCGGCCGGGGCCGACCTCGCGCGAACCGAACGTACGCAGACGGGAGTTGGTGCTCATCAGGGGATGTCCTTACTTGGGGAGGGAATCGAGAGAGGGGCCGAGGATCCAGCTGGCGATCTCTCGGATCGCGCCGTCACCGCCGGGGAGGGTGGTGACCGCGCGTGCGGCGCCGCGTACGACGTCGTGGGCGCTTCCGACCGCCACGGGCCAGCCGACGAGGGCGAAGCACGGGAGGTCGTTGACGTCGTTGCCGACGTAGAGCACGCGCTCCGGCGCGATGCCCTGCTCCTCGCACCACTGCTTGAGGGCGAGGTCCTTGCGGTCGATGCCGTGCAGCACCGGGAGCTTCAGCTTCCGGGCGCGGGCGGCGACCACCGGGTTCTGTTCCGTGGACAGGATCAGCATCTTCAGGCCGCTCCGGCGGAGGGCCGCGATGCCGAGTCCGTCGCCGCGGTGCACGGAGACGAACTCCCGTCCGTCGGAGTCGATCAGCACCCGGTCGTCGGTCTGGGTGCCGTCGAAGTCGAGGACGACGGCGTCGATGTCGTCGTAGGTGGGGAGCGAACCGGGCCGGTCCGCGTCGAACAGGGGCGCGAGCGCGCGGGCGCGGGCCAGGTCGTGCGGGTCGTCGATCTCCAGCACCCGGGCGGGGTCGGTGCGGACCGGCTCGGTGCGGCCGAAGAAGCGGTGCCGGTGCTCGCGGAAGCCTGCCGCGTCCATCGCGTAGGCGGCGCCGGTCTCCAGCAGGTCCTGGGGGCGGTCCTGGCGGCGGGGGCGGAAGGACTTGTCGTGGTTCACGCCGTAGCCGCCGCCGGCCGGCGCGGCTCCGGGGCCGTCCGCCGCCGCGACCGCGGCGGCGGTGCCGGACGCGGTGACCGGGCGGGCCGCGTCCGCCGCGGGGCGCGCCGGGAGCTCGTCGGCGCAGTCGCGCCAGACGAAGCCGTGGAACGGCGCGACGGTGAGCGCGGTGTCCGCGCCGTGTTCGATCACCGCGGCGGCGACGGCGTCTATGTCCTCGCGCAGGAGGAACGGGCTGGTGCACTGCACCAGCAGCACCGCGTGGACGGCCGCGCCGTGCAGGGCCTCGTGCGCGTCCATGGCGTGCAGGACGGCGGCCTCGGAGGTGGCGGTGTCGCCGGCGATGGCGGCGGGGCGCAGCACGACCTCGGCGCCGGCCTGCCGGGCTGCGGCGGCGATGGCCGGGTCGTCGGTGGAGACGACCACGTCGGTCACCAGCCGGGCGGCGCGGCACTCGCGGACCGCGCGGGCCACCAGCGGGACGCCGCCGACGGGGGCGAGGTTCTTGGCGGGGACGCCCTTGGAGCCGCCGCGTGCCGGGATCACCGCGAGCACGCGGCGCACCGCGGGGGCGTCGTGGTCGGCGTCGGTCATGAGGTCCACTCCTTGCCGTGGGATCCGGTCGCTCACAGCTCTCCCATTCGTCGGATCACGGGGGCCACGCGCTGCACGCCGTGGCGGTAGGCGCCGCGCGCGGCCCGGCGCACGATCTGGCGGACGGGGCCGGGTGCCTTGTCGGCGGCGGGTGCGCCGGGCAGCGGGGCGCCGTCGGGGCCGAGGTGGTGGCGGGCGAGGATGCCGGGCAGGTAGCCGGGCGCGGTCTCGGGTGTGTAGTAGGGGTTCAGCGGCGGCAGGCCGCCCGGCCGTTCGAGCAGCCCGGCGATGCGTGCGCGGGCCGCGTCGAAGGCGGTGGCGTACGAGCCCTCCCCGCCGGGCGCGACGCCCTGCCGGGCCACCCAGGTCGCGTCCGGCGCGGGGCGGTGCCCGGCGTCGAGCTGGTCCCAGGAGGCGAGGCACCCGGAGCCGGTGAAGTGGTGGTTGCCGAGCACCTCGCGCACCCCCAGGTCGGTCAGGACGGCCGTCGGGATGCGGCGGTGGAGTGCTTCGAGTGCGGCCGTGGAGCTGACCGTGACCAGCAGGTCGGTGCGGTCCAGCACCTCGCCCATGTGGCCGTACACCAGGCGCAGGTTGGCGGGCAGGTCCTTGCCCTGGACCAGCTTCTGGTAGGGCAGTTCCTCGATGTGGGTGGTGTGCTCGCCGGGCCGGGAGCGCAGCTTCAGCAGCACCTCGCGCTCGGGGTGCCTGCGGGCGTGCTGGATCAGCCGGTCGAGCAGGTACGCGCGGTCCTTGCGGCTGTCCGGGACGGAGGGCTGGGCGGCGAACACGACGGTGTAGGGGTCGTGTTCGCCGGTGTACGGCTCCCCGCCGAGGAACGGCAGCGCGACCTCGGTGACGGCCGTGGCGTCGGCGCCCACTCCCTCGTACACGGTCCGGAAACGCTCCGCGTCGGCACGGGAGTTGGCGAGGACGAGGTCGGCGCCGTGCCGCAGCAGCAGCCCGTCGGCGAGCTTCTCGTAGACGACGCCGACGTAGCCGGTGACGACCACGGGACGCCGGCCCGAGCCGCCCCACACGTTCCGCAGCCCGTGCAGCATGGCCTGCACCCCGCCGCCGACCAGCGCGAGGACGAGCACGTCGTAGGACTCCTCGTCCATGACGCGCAGGAACTCGGCGCCGGTGACCTCGCGGAGCGAGTCCGGCTGAACGCCGACTTCCGTCAACTGGCGGGCGGTGGGCGTGGCTCGGCCCCGCAGGAGGTAGCCGTCGAGCCGGAGACCGTCGCCCGTGGGAGTGACGCGCTGCGCGGTGAGCGCGCCCCACTTCCACCGGGTGTCGGAATCCGCGAGGACGGCGACCCGCAGGGACTTCGTTGCACTGACTGGCACGCCGAAGACGCTAGGAAGGCATTCCGAGGTTCCGCCCAACCTGAATGCAACAAACGGTTAACAGCACATCGCCGAATGGCGAATCGGCTCGTGAAGGCGCCGGAAAAAGACCCGGTTCACAGCTTCGCCACGCGTCGTTCACCTGGCATCAAGGAGAGCGTCAAGACACATGACGGGCTTCCCCCTAACGTCCCTGACGTGGTCAAGCTCTCCGTCATCGTGCCGTTCTACAACGTGCAGCAATACGCGCCCGACACCCTGAGGAGTCTCGGCGCGAACGCGCGTGAGGACTTCGAATTCATTCTCGTCGACGACTGTTCGCGCGACGGGACACCAGAGATCCTCGCGCGCGCGGAGCGCGAGCTGCCGGGCGCCGTCCTCGTCCGCCACGAACGGAACGGGGGGCTGGCGACCGCCCGCAACACCGGGATCGACCGGGCGCGCGGCCAGTACCTGACGTTCCTGGACGGCGACGACTGGCTCGCCGCCGGCCACTACCCGCGGCTGGTCGCGGCCATGGACGAGTTGGGCTGCGACTTCCTGCGCACCGACCACGTGCAGTGCACGGCACGGGCGAGGACCGTGCACCGGGTGCCGGTCGGCCGGCGGAACACGGTGCTGGACCCGCGCGCGGCGATCCTGCCCGCCGACCGGTCCACCTCCGTGGACTACGCCTACGCCTGGGCGGGGATCTACCACCGCCGCCTGGTGGACAGGGGCCTGCTGCACTTCACGGACGGGCTGCGCACGGCCGAGGACCGGCCGTGGATCTGGAAACTGCACCGGGAGGCGGAATCCTTCGCCGCGGTGAGTCTGCTCGGCGTGTTCTACCGGCGCGGAGTCGCCTCGTCACTCACCCAGATCGGTGATGTCCGGCAACTCGATTTCATTCGCGCGTTCGACCAGGTGGTCGCGGAAACCGCCGAGGACCCGGAGGCCGGGGCCCTGCTGCCGAAGGCCGTGCGCACCTATTGCGCCATCATTTCCCATCACCTGGGATCCATCGAAAGGTTCGAGCCGGCGGTGGCGAAGAAACTGAAATCCCTGAGCGCCGCGGCCCTGCGGCGCATGCCGCAGGACGTGCTGGACGAGGCGCTGGACTCCATGGACCTCCAGCGCGCCACCCGGCTGCGCCGGCTGCGCCGCCGGCCCGCCCCCGCGGGGGTCGCCGCGTGACCACCCAGATCTTCCAGGCGTCGACGCTGTACGGCACGGCCACGCTCGCCGC
The DNA here is from genome assembly GCF_036815105.1 of Streptomyces sp. IBSBF 3136. Lineage (NCBI taxonomy): Bacteria > Bacillati > Actinomycetota > Actinomycetes > Kitasatosporales > Streptomycetaceae > Streptomyces > Streptomyces sp. IBSBF 3136. The sequence goes on along the minus strand of NZ_JAJSZC010000002.1, from coordinate 67,780 downwards.
CGCCCTGGACTCCGGCTGCTTCCGCCCCGCCGACCGCCGGATCCTGCTGGTCTGCAACAACGCGGCCACCCCGGAGACCACTCCGGGGCTCGATGCGATGCCCGGCTTCGAGCGGCTGCGCGACCGGTTCGACGACGTGCTGTCGTACAACGAGGCGATCTTCCCCTTCCACCCCGGCGGCTGGGCGCCCCGGCCGGACGACCTGCCGCTGTGGGAGCGGTATCTGCGCCACGAGTGGCGACTCGGCGACGACGACGTCGAGCTGGCCGTCGAGTCGATCCAGGTCAACCCCTCGCTCGCGCTCGCCCAGATCTTCACCGGCGCCCCCGTCACCGTCTACGCCGACGGCCTGATGAGCTACGGGCCCACCCGCAACAAGATCGACCCGCTGGTCGGCACCCGGGTGGACCGGGTGCTCCACCTCGACCTGGTGCCGGGCCTCGAACCGCTGCTGCTCACCGAGTTCGGCGTCCCGGGGGAGATCGTGCCCACCGCGGCCTTCACCAAGGTGCTGGCCGAACTCGCCCCCCTCGGCGACGGCCTGCCCGAGGCGGAGGAGCCCGCGCTGCTGCTCGGCCAGTACCTGTCCGCGCTGGACATCCTCACCGCCGAGCAGGAGGAGGACCTGCACGTACGGATGCTCAAGGGGGCCGTCGGGCTCGGGCACCGCACCGTGGTGTTCAAGCCGCACCCCACCGCGCCGGCCCGCTTCACCCGCACCCTGGAGCAGGAGGCCGAGAAGCTCGGGGTGGACCTGACCGTCCTCGACACCCCGGTCCTCGCCGAGGTGCTGTACCAGCGGATGCGTCCCGCGCTGGTCGTCGGCTGCTTCTCCACCGCCCTGCTCACCGCCTCCGCCCTGTACGGCCTCCCCGTCGCCCGGGTCGGCACCGATCTGCTGCTGGAGCGGCTGACGCCGTTCGAGAACAGCAACCGGATCCCGGTCACCGTGGTGGACGCGCTGCTGCCCGACCTGGCCGACACGGCCGCGGTGACCGCGCAGCGCCGGGGCACGGACGTGGAGGCGCTCGGCGCACTGGTGCGTGCCGTCGGCTTCGCGATGCAGCCCAAGATCCTGCCCGGCCTGCGCGAGGAGACCGAGCGGTTCCTCGCGGGCAACCTCGACCAGCGGACCCTGCGCTACTTCAAGCGCAGGCGCCTGACCTCGCTGGCGCTGCCGGGCGGGGTGCCCGCCCAGCTCGCCTTCATCCCGCGCAACGCCACGGTCCGCCGGATGGCCCGCAAGGCGCGCGGTCTGCGCCGGGTCGTCCGCCGCTGACCTCACCCCCCGGAGGGCGGGCCCGGCACGGGCCCGCCCTCCTCGGCGTTCACCGGCCCAGGACCGTCCGGATCCGGGCGGCGTTCTCCTGGGTGACCTTCCACAGCAGTTCCTGCCGGTCGTGCACGTCGGCGACCGTGCGGCTGTGGTGGTCCAGGATGTCCAGGGCGCGCTCGGTGAGCACCGCGCCGAGGTTCTTCTCGTGCACGGAGACACCCCATTCGGGGCGCTCGATGTCCCGGAGGAAGTACGCCATCTTCGGGTGCGATATGAGGCTGAGGATGGGCGTGCCGACCCCGAACGGGATCATGCCGGCGTGCCCGCGCATGCCGATGACCAGCCGGGTCTTCGCGTACGTCGCGCGGATCTCGTCGTTGGAGAAGTCGTACATCGGGATCACCGGCAGCGAGATGCCGTGTTCGCGGCGCAGGTCGAAGGCGATGCGCTCGTCGTCCAGGGAGTGGGCGACGCAGCGGACCTCGGTGTGGGCGCCGATCGCGCGCACGGCCTTCGCCGTCTCGTTCAGGAAGTGCCCGTAGTCGTGGCCGAAGCGCAGACCGGCGCGGTCGTAGGCCGCGTTCAGCAGGACGGTGTCCTCGCGGTGGGACGGGTCCGTCCAGCCGGCGACGAGCCGGCGCGTCACCGTGGTCGGGCAGGGCTGGAAGACGACCTTGTCGTGCAGCTCGGGCGGGAGCAGTGAGCGGACCTTGGCGATGGAGCCGTGGTTGCGCAGGCCGAAGAAGGCGGACTTCTCCACCAGCAGGCGCAGGCTCTCGTTGAACCGGCGGGCGCGGTAGGACTGCCCGTCGAAGGCGTTGAAGCCCACCGCGAGCACCATGATCGGCACGTCGATCGCGCGCAGCCGCTCGTCCGGGACGTTCCACTGCCAGGCGCTGTTGCCGTTGGGCATGGTGTCCGGGATGAACAGCCCGCCGCCGCCGATGACCAGCCCGCGCCGGGCGTTGACGCGCTCCAGTGCGGCTTCGTCGAACAGCCGGTGGGCGTGGACGGGGTGCCAGCGCCGGGAGGTGGTGTCGGCGCCGAAGGCGAGCCGGACGGTCTCGGGCAGCAGTTTGTCGCCGGCGTTGCCCTGCCGGTCCATGTAGAAGGCGACGTGCGCGAGCTGGTCCTCGGCCGCGCCCCGCTCCTGGGCCGGTACGGCCGCCGCGCGCTGCGCCCACAGGCGGCTGGAGCGGTGGGTGGGGTCGACGGTGAGGCCGGCGGTGGCGTACTTCAGCGCCTCGGCGTTGTCACCCTGCACCCAGGCGAGCTGGGCGAGGCGGGCGTAGGCGGTCGCGGCCCGGTTGGGGGCGGCGGTGGCCAGCAGCAGCTGGGTGCGGGCCTCCTCGTGCCGGGAGACGCTCATCAGGGCGTGCCCGTACACCTCGTGCGGCCAGGCCTCGTCCAGCGGGATGCGGACGCTGCCCAGGATCTCCACGGCGTCCTGGTACTCACCGGCCGCGAGGTGGGCGGCGGCGACCCGGCGGGCGACCTCGACGTTCCCGGTCCTGGCCACGTACGGGGTGCCGTAGTGCACGAGCAGATCGTGGTGGAGGCTGCCGCCCGGGGCCAGGCAGGCGGCCTGGAACTCGGCGTCGGTCAGCTCGAACTCGCGCCAGCGCTCCTCGGCCTGCGCGTACCCGGCCTCACCGCCCTGCCAGGGCTTGTGCCGGCCGGTGAAGTGCAGGATCGCGGTGTCCTCGGGGACCGGCAGGTCACCGGAGAGGCGCCGCTTGACGAAGTTGTAGCGGGCGTCGAGGCGGACGAAGTCGCCGTCCAGGACGGCGTTGAGGATGCCCTGGTCGTGCTTGTCGAGCTCGTAGGTGCCGGCCCGGCCGACCTGGTCGATCCGCGCGCAGAACGCGTCGGACAGGTACTCCCGCTGGATCACCAGCAGCCCGGAGTTGAGCTTGTGCTGCCCGTAGAAGAACTGGGGCACGGCCGCGAGGCCCTCGCGCAGCCGGAGGAGCTCGCCGAGGTCGCCGAGGACGACCATGTCGGTGTCCAGGGTGATGACGGTGTCGTAGTCGCGCAGCCGGAAGACGTCGAGGATGAAGTACGCCTTGCGGACCAGGTAGTTGTCCTGGTCGCCCTTGACGTAGGAGTCGTAGCGCGCGGCGTCGACGCGGCGCAGCACGATCCGCGGGTGCAGGGCGCGGATGCGGGCGATCGAGGAGGGCTTGAGGTCGTCGTGCAGGACGACGAAGTCCTCGCAGACGCCCGGGTTGGACAGGGCGAGGCTGCGCAGCAGGGCCAGGAAGCCGGGCAGGTAGTTCTCGTCGACGAAGGCGGCGAAGGCGACGCGGCGCTTGCCGGTGAGGTCGCCGGCCGAGGTGTCCGGGGTCGCGGGGCTCAGGGTGGTGGTCATCGCAGGGAGATCCTCATGTCGGTCACGCTCTGGGCCCGCTCCATGACCCATGCCTTCTCGCTGGTGTACTCGTGCGCGGAGGTGATCGCGAGCTTCATCGCCTCGGGCACCCGGTAGGCGCCGCTCTCGTAGAAGTCGAAGCCGATCAGGTCGAGGGTGGGGCTGACGTCCAGGAAGTCCAGCAGCCACAGCATGTTGAAGCCGGTGGTGGGGATGCCGGACCAGACGTCGTTGCCGAGCCGGCCGATGTTGCGGACGGGCCAGCGCAGCGACTCGTCGCCGAGGTACCGCTGGGCGCCGGACACCAGGCGGTTGCGCAGCGAGTGCTTCCAGTCGCCGGAGACCCCGCCGAAGACCAGCCGGGTGGTCACCGGCTTGTCCCAGTTGAAGCCGTGCTTGTGGATGGTGGCGTGGATGTCGGTGCGGCTTCCGGTGTGCCGGGCGTCGATCCGGTACGAGTTGAAGCGGACGACGAGGTCGTAGTCGTCGATGCGGGCGCCGAGACCGCTCTCGCCCACCCGGCCGGAGTTGGCGATCAGGCAGATCGACCGGCCGGCGATCAGGTTGCGGAACTCGCCGAGGCTGACCCAGTCGACCCCGCCGACGGTGGGGTCGGCGACCGGGCCGCGCATACGGACGCGGCGCTGCTCGGCGTAGAGGGCGACGGCCTCGGTGAGGGCGCCGGGGTCGGCCGCGACGCCGGTGCGCAGGTCGAGGTACTGGCTGAGCAGTTCCTGCCGGTCGGCGACCGGGGCCTCGTCGGCGGCGAGGGAGAGCAGCGCGCCGACCAGGCGGGGCTCGGCCGCCGCCCAGTCCCCGAGGGCGTGCAGGGCCAGGCCCTCGGCCCACACGTCGGTGGCGGGGCCGCCGGCGAAGCCGTCGGCGCCCGGGCACTGGCGGCGCAGCAGCGCGAGCAGTTCGCGCTCGCGCTCGGCGGCCCGGCGCAGTCCGGTGATCCGGGCGGCGACGCCGAACCCGTCCTCGGTGGTGAGTTCGAGGTAGCGCTCGTACGCCTCGACGGCCTCCCGCTCCTCGCCGAGCGCCTCCAGGGTGCGGGCGCGCAGCCGCCAGCCGGCGCGGGAGTTCTTCCGCTGGGCGAGGACGGTGTCGCCGATCCGCAGGGCGAGGTGCAGCTCGTCGTCGTAGCCGCACTCCAGCGCCTTGTTGGCGACGGCCAGCAGGGCGTCGAGCAGGTCCTCGGGTATGCCGCCGGTGGGGACGGCGGGTCCTTTGACGGCCCGCTTGAGCAGGGCGGTGGCGCCGCCGGCCGGGGCGGGCGCGGGGGCCGCGGTGCCGGTCGTGCTGAAGACCACGAGCAACTTGCGCAGCCGCTCGGCGAGTTCCGTCCGGCGGCGGTCGAGGCTGCCCACGAGTTTGCCGCTGTGCACGGCGCAGGCGCGCAGGCAGTCCTCCAGTCCCCCGCCACGCACGGCCGGCCGCCGGTTCTGGACCCTCGTCATAGCTCTCCTGATTTTTACCAAGCAAATACGGACTTTACGGCCGTATTCCATGTGTTTACCGAAGCGTGGGGGTGGATGGAGAAACTAGGAAGGCAAAACGACGTCCGGGTGAACGAACTCGAACGGCGGGGCGAATGGTTGGACTGTCAACCAAGGCATTTCCGTGATTCGCCCAGGTGCAGGCGAAACAGTCGCTCAGGGCCGCAGATTTTCACCGGAAAAGCGAGATGATCAGGATTGTTTCGGGTAGGGGCCGGGCACCATGTCTGCTTCCTCTCCCGCTCTCGCCGCGGGTTCGGCGTCCGCCGCGCCGGATCCGTCCGCCGCCCCCGCCACTCCGCCCGGCCCCGCCGGCCCGGCCGCTCCCGGCCCGCGCCGGGGCCGGCTGCTCGCCCTGGACGGCCTGCGGCTGGTGGCCGCCCTGATGGTCTGCCTCTACCACTACGCCGGGCGCGGCGGCACGGTGTCGGCCTCCTGGCACCAGTCGCCCGCGCACGTCTTCCCGGCTCTGTCCCAGGTGGCCGCGTACGGCTGTCTGGGCGTCCAGTTCTTCTTCGTCATCAGCGGTTTCGTCATCTGCATGAGCGGCTGGGGCCGTACGCTCGGCGACTTCGCGCGCTCCCGCATCGCCCGCCTCTACCCCGCCTACTGGGTCGCCCTGGTGCTGGTCACCGGCGCCGCGCTCGCCCTGCCGGCCGTCGTGCACGCGGTCCGACCGGACGAGTTCCTGGTCAACCTGACGATGCTCCAGCAGCCCATGGGCGCGCCGCGCGTGCTGGGCGTGTGCTGGACGCTCTGGGTGGAGGTCCGCTTCTACGCGCTGTTCGCCCTGTTCGTCGTCGCGCGCGGGGTCACCTACCGCCGGGTGGTGCTGTTCGCCTGCGCGTGGACGCTGGCCGCGGCGGTGTGCCGCACCTCGGGCAACGAGTTGACGGACCAGCTGGTCATGCCGGAGTACGCGCCGTTCTTCGTCGGCGGGCTCGCCCTCTACCTGATCCACCGCTTCGGCGGCGACCTGCTGCTGTGGGGCATCGTGGCCGCCTCCTGGCTGCTCGGGCAGAGCACCGCCACGCGCGCGCTGTGGCACCCGGGCGCGCACGGGGACCTCGTCCGCGACCCGCTGGTCATCCTGTTGGTCGTCACCCTGGCCTTCGCCGCCGTGGCGGCCGTGGCGCTCGGCTGGACCGGCCGGGCGAACTGGCCCTGGCTGGCCACGGCCGGGGCGCTGACCTACCCGTTCTACCTGGTCCACGAGCACCTGGGCTGGTTCGTCATCCGGGTGCTGCACCGGGGCCTCGGCCTGCCCGCGTGGCCGACGCTGGTGGCGACGGTGCTGGGCATGCTGCTGCTCGCCTATCTGATGCACCGGTTCGTGGAGAAACCATTCGGCCCGCGCCTGAGGAAGGCGCTGAAGAATTCCCGTACACCGGGAATTCAGGCCAGGTTCACCCTGACGAAAGACGGAAAACGGAGCGACTGAATCAGGTGATTCCGTAGCGCGCCTGGATACCGGCGATCACCAGCGCGAGACCCTCCTCGAACTGCTGGTCCCAGTCGTCGAAAAGCATCTTTCCCGCCTCGGCCGCGAGCGGGAACTCGGCCAGGCGCCGGGCCCGCTCCTCGATGCCGTACCCCTCCCGGCGCTCACCCGGGAGGGGCCGCACACCCTGCTCCTCGGTGACGAACCCGATGGTGAACATGGCGGCGGTCCGGGCCGCGTTGACCGCCTGCGGCAGGGTGAGGCCGGCCGCCGTCAGGACGCGCAGGTGCGCCTCCAGCTCATGTCCGTGGTCCGTGCCCGTGAAGCGTGAGCCGCTGAAGACCTTGGCGCCGTCGCGATAGCCGAGCAGGGCGGCGCGCAGCCCGCGGCTGACCGCGAGGAGCCGCTCCCGCCAGGTGTCCGCGGGATCGAGCGCCGTGCGCGCGACCATCCGCCGGTACATCTGCGTCGCCATCTCGTCGAGCAGCGCCTGCTTGTCCTTGAAGTGCCAGTACAGCGCCGGGGCCTTGACGTCCAGCTCCTTGGCGATGGCGCGCAGGGTCAGGCCGTCGAGGCCGACCTCGTTCAGCAGCCGCAGAGCCGTGTCCGCGACCCGGCCGCGGTCCAGGGGGGTGCGTCGTTCCGTACTCACGCTTGACAGCTTAACAGCGTTAAGGGCAGCCTTGCGGACGACAGCACTTAACGACGTTAAGGAGAAATCATGCTGGATGTCCTGATCGTGGGGGCCGGTCCCACCGGCCTGGCCCTCGGCGTCGACCTGGCCCGGCGCGGGGTGGACGCGCTGGTGGTGGAGCGGGCGGCGGAGCTGTTCCCCGGCTCGCGCGGCAAGGGGGTCCAGCCGCGCACCCAGGAGGTCTTCGACGACCTCGGCGTGCTGGACGCGGTCCGCGCGGCCGGTGGCCCCTACCCCGTGCGGATGGTCTGGAAGGACGGTGAACGAGTCGGTGAGCAGCCGATGTTCGAGCCCGTGCCGGCCGACGAGGGGTCGCCGTACACCGAGCCGTTGCTGGTCCCGCAGTGGCGGACCCAGGAGATCCTGCACGCGCGGCTCGTGGAGCTGGGCGGCCGGGTCGTCTTCGGACGCGAGGCGACGGGGCTCGAACAGGACGCGGAGGGCGTCGAGGTGCGCTTCGCCGACGGCACGGCCGTCCGGGCCCGGTACGTGGTCGCGGCGGACGGCGGGCGCTCGGCGGTGCGCCGGGCGGTGGGCGTCGGCATGAGCGGGGAGAGCGTCGACCCCAGCCCGTTCGTGGTGGCGGACGTCCGGGTGCGGGGCATCGACCGGGAGCACTGGCACACCTTCCCGGGGGCCGACGACACCGGCGTGATGCTCTGCCCGCTCGCCGGCACGGAGGACTTCCAGCTGACCGGGAAGCTGCCGGAGGGCACCGAGCCCGAACTGACCCTCGACGGCGTCCGGGAACTGGTCGCCGCGTACACGCACCTCGGCGCGGACGCCGTCACCGAGCTGCACTGGGCCTCGGACTTCCGGCCGCGTGCCGCGCTCGCGGACCGCTTCCGGGCGGGCCGGGTGTTCCTCGCGGGCGACGCGGCGCACGTCCACTCGCCGGCGGGCGGGCAGGGACTGAACACCAGCGTCCAGGACGCCTACAACCTGGGCTGGAAGCTCGGCGCCGTGCTGCGGGACGGAGCGCCCGGGGCGCTGCTGGACACCTACGAGGAGGAGCGCCGTCCGAACGCGGCGGCCATGCTGGGCCTGTCGACGGGCGTGCACCGCGGGCAGGTGCGGCGGGGCGCGGCGACGGTGCAGCTCGGGCTCGGGTATCCGCAGTCGTCGCTGAGCGAGGAGCGGCGTGCCGCCCCGGCCGGGGTCCGGGCCGGCGACCGGGCGCCGGACGGCGTGGTGGACGGCGCTCGGCTGTTCGACGCCTTCCGGGGCCCGCACTGGACCCTGCTGGGCGCGACGACGACCGCCGCGGGGGTGCGGTCGCTCCCGGCCGCGCCCGCCTCGTACGGCCCGGGGATCTTCCTGGTCCGCCCGGACGGCTACGTCGCCTGGGCGGGCGACACGGCGGCCGGCCTGGACGAGTACCTCGCCCGGGTCGGCCGCCGCTAGGACCCCGCGCGACAGGCGCCGCCAGAGCCCCGCGCGACCGGCGGCCGGCCCCGGGCTTCACGTCACGTGCTGGCGAGCGAGAGCTTCACCGCGAAGCCGAGGAACAGCGCGCCCGCCGCCGAGGTGGCCGTCGCCGAGAGCCGCCTGCGGCGGCGGAAGGCGGCGGCGAGGCGGGTGCCGCCGAAGATCAGGGCGCTCAGGTAGAGGAAGCTGGCGAGCTGCGCGAAGGCGCCGAGGACGACGAAGGACAGGGCGGGATAGGCGTAGCCCGGGTCCACGAACTGCACGAAGAAGGCGACGAAGAACAGGATCGCCTTGGGGTTGAAGAGACTGACGACGAACGCCCGGCGCAGTGGCCGCTCGACGGCGGGCGCCGGGTCCTCCTCGCTCGCCGCGTTCTCCAGCACCCGCTCACGCCGCGTCCGCCACATCTCCCGGGCGGCCCGCAGCATCCCGATCGCCAGCCAGGTCAGATAGCCGGCACCGGCGTACTTCACGATGCCGAACAGCACCGCGTTGGCCTGGAGCAGGGAGGCGACCCCGGCGGCGGACAGCGTCATCAGCACGGTGTCGCCGCACCAGACGCCGGCGGCGGCCGTGTAGCCGGCCCGGACCCCGCGCCGGGCGGCCACGGACAGCACGTAGAGGGAGTTGGGGCCGGGCAGCAGGACGATCAGGACGAGACCGGCCAGATAGGTGGGGAGATCGATGACGCCGAACATGGCAAGGAGTGTCGCACGGGCGTGCGACAGCGCCCACGGCGCAGGTGGTCGGAAGGCGCCTCGGGAAGCGGCCTAGAAGGCGTCGGACGGCACGTACGCCCCCCACACCTCACGCAGCGCCCCGCACACCTCCCCCACGGTCGCGCGCGCCCGCAGCGCCTCCTTCATCGGATAGAGCACGTTGTCCTTCCCCTCGGCCGCCTTCCTCAGGGCGTCCAGCGCGGTGTCCACCGCCGCCTGGTCCCGTTCGGCGCGCAGTTGGGCCAGCCGCTCCGCCTGCCGGGCCTCGATCGCGGGGTCGACCCGCAACGGCTCGTAGGGTTCCTCCTCCGCCAGCCCGAAGCGGTTGACGCCGACGACCACCCGCTCGGCCGCGTCCGTCTCCAGCGCGATGCGGTAGGCGTTCCGCTCGATCTCCGCCTTCTGGAAGCCGCGCTCGATCGCCGCCTCCGCGCCGCCGAGGTCCTCGACCTTGCCCATCAGCTCCAGGGCGGCCGCCTCGACGTCGTCCGTCATCCGCTCCATCGCGTAGGAACCGGCGAACGGGTCCACGGTCGCCGGTACGTCCGTCTCGTACGCCAGCACCTGCTGGGTGCGCAGCGCCAGCCGCGCGCTCTTGTCCGTCGGCAGCGCGATGGCCTCGTCGAAGGAGTTGGTGTGCAGGGACTGGGTGCCGCCGAGCACGGCGGCGAGCGCCTGGACGGCGACCCGGACGAGGTTCACCTCCGGCTGCTGGGCCGTCAGCTGCACGCCCGCCGTCTGGGTGTGGAACCGCAGCATCCAGGACTTCGGGTTCCTCGCGCCGAAGTCCTCCCGCATCACCCGCGCCCAGATCCTGCGCGCCGCGCGGAACTTGGCGACCTCCTCGAGCAGCGTCGTACGGGCCACGAAGAAGAAGGACAGGCGGGGGGCGAAGTCGTCCACCTCCATGCCGGCCGCCACCGCGGTGCGGACGTACTCGATGCCGTCGGCGAGCGTGAAGGCGATCTCCTGCGCGGGGGACGCGCCCGCCTCCGCCATGTGGTACCCGGAGATCGAGATGGTGTTCCACTTCGGGATCTCGGCGGTGCAGTACTTGAAGATGTCGGCGGTGAGCCGCAGGGAGGGCTTGGGCGGGAAGATGTACGTGCCCCGCGCGATGTACTCCTTGAGGACGTCGTTCTGGACGGTGCCGGTCAGCCGGTCCGCCGGTACGCCCTGCTCCTCCGCCACCAGCTGGTAGAGCAGGAGCAGCAGCGCGGCCGGGGCGTTGATCGTCATCGAGGTGGAGACCCGGTCCAGCGGGATGCCGTCGAACAGCACCCGCATGTCCTCGATCGAGTCGATCGCCACGCCCACCTTGCCGACCTCGCCGTGCGCCAGGGGGGCGTCGGAGTCGTGGCCCATCTGGGTGGGCAGGTCGAAGGCGACGGACAGACCGGTGGTGCCGTGCGCGATGAGCTGCCGGTAGCGGGCGTTGGACTCCGCGGCGGTGCCGAAGCCCGCGTACTGGCGCATGGTCCAGGGGCGGCCGGTGTACATCGTCGGGTACACCCCGCGGGTGTAGGGGTACGTGCCCGGTTCGCCCAGCTTCCCGTCCGGGTCCCAGCCGGTCAGGTCGCCCGGCCCGTAGACCGGCTCGATCGGCAGCCCCGACTCCGATTCACGCGCCATGGATGCCTCCGGAAGTACGTTCTGTCACCTCCTCACCATGCCCCGTAGTTCGGCGGCGGTCACGCGGGGAAGCATCCCCGGCATGAGGATCCCGGGCAGACCCGCCGCCGTACTCGTCTCGGTCGCCGCCCTCGCCGCGCTCAGCGGCTGCACCGTGCAGCCCCCGGACGGGGACGGCAAGCAGCGCTCGCCGGTGCACGTCCTGCTGCCCTCCGGCAAGGCCCCCGGCCCCGCCGGGACGCGCTCGCACCGGCCCGCCGCCCAGCCGGCCCGGCCCTCGGGCCGGGTGCTGTGGTCGCGCGGGGACAGCGGCACGGGGGTGCGCGAGCTGCAGGCCCGGCTCCGCCAGGTCGACTGGCTGTTCGACGGGCCGACGGGCAGCTACGACGATCTGACCGAACGGGCCGTCGCCGGCTTCCAGGGCAAGCGCGGGCTGCCCCGCACGGGCGAGCTGGACACGGCCACCTGGCAGCGGCTGCTGGCCATGACGCACCGGCCGGGCCGGTGGGAGCTGTACCTGATGGGCGGTCAGCCGGCCGACCCGCCCGATCCGCGCTGTCTGACCGGCCGGGTGCTGTGCATCAGCAAGACCAGCCGGACGCTGCGCTGGATGATCGACGGACGCACGGTCGAGACGATGTCGGTCCGCTTCGGCGCCCTGTACAGCCCGACCCGCGAGGGTGTGTTCCGCGTCTACTGGAAGTCACGGCACCATGTGTCGACGCTCTACGACTCCCCGATGCCGTACGCGATGTTCTTCAGCGGCGGCCAGGCGGTGCACTACTCCTACGACTTCGCGGCACGCGGGTACGCGGGCGGTTCGCACGGATGCGTCAACGTGCGCGACGAGGCGGCGATCTCTGAGCTGTTCGCCCAGGTGAGGGTGGGCGACAAGGTCGTCGTCCACTGGTGAGGGATGCGGGGGGGGGGGGGGGGGGGGGGGGGGGGGGGGGGGGGGCGCGGCGCGGGCGGGCCCGCCCCCCCCCCCCCCCCCCCCCCCCCCCCCCCCCCCCCCCGCCAGGTGCACGAGCCGTGGGTACGGGGGGAACCCCGGCTCAGTGCGACGGCCGATGACCAGTCGGCTCACTCATTACTGCGTCGCGGCCGCCGAAAACGTCACACCCTTCGTGAAAAATCTTTCCGGAGTGGACGGAAGCGCAGGTCAGCGGCGTGATCGAAGATCCGGTCCGGCTGCCACGGAAGGCTCAGAGCGCGCTGTAGGACGGGCTCGGCGAGGGGGCCGGCGCGGTCGGCCGCCGGCCCGGGGTCACGGGCGCGAAGGCCGAGGGAGCGGGAGAGACGACGCTCCCCCGGTGACGGCCGCCATGACCGCCCTGGTCACGGCCGGGGCCCCGGCCCGGGTGGCCGTCGTCGTCGCCCTGGCCGTTGCCGTCGCCGTTGCCTCCCCCTTTGCCGTCTCCTTTGCCGTTCCCGTCACCTTTGCCGCTGCCGCCGCCCTGGCCCTTGCCCGCACCGGCGGAGCCGTTCCGCTCCGCGAGGACGGCCCGGCAGTACCGGGTGACCCGCACCGGCCCGCCCGCCAGGTTCTCCAGGACTCGCCTGCGGTCGGTGCCCAGCTCCTTGCCGTCGCGCAGGTCGCGGCAGGCCGCGGCGGCGTCCCGCCACCAGGTGCCGGAGGTAGGGGACGGGTCGCCGGAACCCGGCGTCACCTGTGCGCCGGCGTCCCGGCCCGGCCCGGCGGCCGAGCCGGAGGGGCTGCCGCCGAGGGACGGGGCGGCGCTGCCGTCGGGCGTGCCCGGGGCGATGTTCAGCGGGGGCCGCGGCGAGGACGTGGCGGTCGGGCGGCCCGAGGACTGCGCGGTGGACACGGAGGTGACCGGTCCCGGCCGCTCGTCGCGGAACGGGTTCGGCAGCACTCCGCCGCCGGCGGCCACGGCGACCCCGCCGAGCGTGCCCGCGGCCACGGCGGCGGCGAGCGCGAAGCGCACCGGACGGGCCCAGCGCGGGCGCCGGCACCGGCTTCCGCTACGGGCCGGCCGGCCGATCCGGACCAGGCCGGCGTCCGCGTCGCGCGCGCCCGTGCCGGAGCCGCCGCCGGTGCCGCCGGCGCCGAACGCGGCGGCGGCCCGCTCGGCCTCGGCCTCCTCACGGACCTTGCGGAACGCGGCCAGCGCACCCTGCTCACCGGGGAGTTCACCGGTCGCGGGTGCCGCCTCGGCGGCGAGCGCGCCCAGTGCCTCGGCGAGCTTGCGGGCCTGGTCAGGGGCAGCGACGTCGACGGCTTCCAGCGACTCACCGCGCAGCAGACGTTCCGCCATGTCACCGGTAAGCCACTCGTACTGCTCGTCGGCCATCACATGTCCTTCTGCGTCCGCGCACGTGTATGCGTCACAGTGGCGGACGTCACCGCGCGACGGCGCGGTTCTCGCTGGGGCGGGAGGGCGTCGAGGCCGGCTCCCGATTCCGGATCGTCGCCGAGCAGCTCTGCCAGCCGCTTCAGGCCACGGTGTGCCGCGGTGCGCACGGCGCCCGCGCGCTTGCCGAGCGTCTCGGCCGCGGACTTGGCGTCGAGGCCCACCACCACGCGGAGCACGACCGCCTCGGCCTGGTCCTGCGGGAGCCGCGCGATGAGCGACAGGGTGCGGTCGGTGGTCAGGGCCTCGATGGCCTCGCCGGCCGTGTCGGACTCGGCGGCCCGGCCGGTCAGCTCCGTCTCGTCGCCGCCTATCGCGGGGCGGCGGCCGCGCATCCGTATGTGGTCGAGGGCGCGGTTGCGGGCGATCCGGGCGGCCCAGCCGCGGAACCGGTCCGCGTCGCCGCTGAACCGTTCGAGGTCCCGGGCTATCTGGAGCCATGCCTCGGAGGCCACGTCCTCGGCGTCCGGGTCGCCGACCAGCGTGCGTACGTATCCGAGCAGCCTCGGGTGCACCGCGCGGTACACGGCACGGAACGCGGTCTCGTCCCCGTCCTGTGCCGCACGCACCGCGGTGGTCAGCTCCGCGTCGTCCCCCAGCACCGCACTCCCTTTACGCCTTTGTTCGGTCCGGCGCGAAAGGCACGTTACGGCGTGAAACCGCTCCTCGTCCATGTCCGTAGAAGATGCAACTAACTCGTGACTCAGTGCGGGACGACAGGGTGTGACAGAAACCGCACTCATGGCGCTGAAGGAAGTACGGGCCGCCGAGCGGTCCGCGAGCGCGACGGCCGGGGCCTCTCCTGTGGGGGGTGGCGGCCCCGGCCGTTGCCCCGGTCCCCGGCTCCCGCCTGCTTCGCGCGGGTTCCGCGACCCCCCTGGCGGGGGTGCCCGGACTCACTTCTTCGCGCCGGCCTTGCCGTTCCCGCCACTGCTGGCGTTGTCGCCGCTGTTGGCCTTGTCGCCGCCGGGGCTCTTTCCGTTGCCGCTGCCGCTGCCGCCGTTGCCGGTGCTGCCGCTGCCGGCCCTGCCGCTGCCGCCGCCGTTGTGCGAGGCGTCGCCCCTGCCCGCCGCGGACGCGTCCGCGTGCGCGAGCCGTTCGGCGCAGTAGGCCGGGACGCTCGCCTCGCCGCCCGCGGCCGCGACCAGCCGCCGCCAGGCCGTCGACGCGAGCGCCTTGCCGTGGCCCTCGACCTGCTCGTAGGCGCGGCAGTGGGCCAGGGTGTCCTCGGCGGTGGCCGGGTGGTCCCGGCGCGCCGACGGCGCCCCCGGCCCGGGGGCGTGCGGTGCCGCGCCGGGCTGTCGCGAGGCGCTCGCCGAGGGGCGGGCCGGGTGCCGGTCGCCGTCGTGCTCGCCGGACCCGGCGGAGCCGATCGCCGCGAAGGCGACGCCGCCCATCGTGAGGCTCGCGACGAACACGGAGAGCGCGGCCTTCGGCGAGAGCCGTCCGAGGAACCGCGGCCGGGGCCGCCAGTCGTCGCGGCGCCGGGTCCGGGTCCGGTGCGCACCGGAGTCCCGGGCGGTGCGGAACGCGGCCACGGCGCGCTCCTCGGCACCGGCGGCGAACGCGTCCCGGCGCAGCACGGCGGCGAACCGGGCCTCGAACTCGCTGTCGGCGGCCGCGTCGCCGCCGGACGGGACCGGTCCGTCGACGAGGCCGGCCGGGTGCGCGTGCCGGCGCCGGGGCGGCCCGTCGCCGCTGTGCCGTTCACCCATGTCCGTTCCCGTTCCTGGTCCGTCCGGCCCGGCCGCGCGGATCCGCCGCGCGCCTCGCTCCACTTGCTCCCGTGGAGGTATACGGCCGATGGCCGTCGCCGTTCATTTCGACTCCCCCAGCGTGCTGGGACCGTCATCCGTCACACCCGCGTCCGCGGCGTCCTGGGCGCCCAGCTGGCGGGCGAGCCGTTTCAGCCCCCGGTAGGCGGCCGTGCGCACCGCGCCGGGGCGCTTGCCGAGGACGCGGGCGGCGGCGGGGCCGTCCAGGCCGACGACCACCCGCAGCAGGACCGCCTCGGCCTGGTCACTGGGCAGCCCGCGCAGCAGGGCCAGGGCGCGCTCGGTGGACATGGCCTCCAACGCCTGCTCGTACGTGCTGTGCGGTCCCGGCAGGTCGAGCACGTCCTGCTCCAGCGCCGTCCCCCGGGGCCGTACCCGCTGTCTGCGCAGGTGGTCCAGGGCCCGGTGCCGGGCGATGGTCGCGGTCCAGCCGCGGAAACCGGCGCCGTCCCCCTTGAACCGACCCAGGTCGCGGGCTATCTCCAGCCAGGCGTCGGAGGCCACGTCCTCGGCGTCCTCGCCGACGAGCCCGCGCAGATAACCGAGCAGCCCCGGCTGCACGATCCGGTAGGCCACCGCGAAAGCGCTCTCGTCACCGTCCTGGGCCCGCGCGACGGCCGCGCCCAGCTCCCCGTCGCGCGCCTGCTGGCGACGGGGCTCTTTTCCCTGGCCCAAGAACCGTCCCCGTCCGTACCCCGCCCGGGCCCCTGCCCGCGCTCGCACCGAATCCGCATCGTGCGACACGGCCGCCCGTGTCCTCACCGTGATCAGCGTCGGAGCTCACAGATTTGTCACAGCCCTCAGCGGTCGCGCCGGTCACACACGGCGGCGGCTCCGTCAGCCGATGGCGATACGCGGATGCGCACCGGGCCGTATCCATCCCATGATCAGGTCCATCGTGGCGCGCGGCACGGACACGCAACCGGCGGTCGCGCCCTGACCGTTGACGTGCAGGAAGATCCCGGCACCCCGGCCGGGCACGGCGGGCCACCGGTTGAAGTCGATGACGAGCGCCTTGGCGTACTGCACGGGGTGGTCGACGAGGTGCTCGCTGCCCCGGTCACCGCTCTCGGTGAGCGGGAAGTCCGCGCCGGCGGTGGCGTGCATCGAGTTGTAGTACTTCGACTCCGGGTCCTCGACCCACCAGTGTGCCGAGTTCACCCGCGTGTACGGCATGCTCGTCCCGCCCGCCTCGACGCCGAAGCCCTCGGTGAGGGTGTAGGTCCCGGTGGGAGTGGTGTACGTGCCCTGCCGCCGGGTCGACCCGGCCACGACCCCGTTGGACCCGACGCGCCCGGCAGTCGTGCTGAACTGCGCCTTCCATCCCGAGGCCCCCTTGGACCAGGCGGTGACCGTGGCGTACGAGCCGCTGGCCTTTACGGTGATGAGCTGGGTGGCGTTGCCGGGGGTGGCGGGGACGGGGAAGTGGGGCGTGCTGACGGCGGCGGGAGCCTCGGGGCTCTGGCGCGTGCCGACGGCGGCCGGCGAGCCGGTGCGCGAAACGGAGGCGCTCGGCTTGGCCTTCGCCGAGGCGGACGCGGAGGCGGAGGCGGAGGCGGACGTGGAGGCCGAGGGTGTGGCGGAGGCGGAGGCAGACGCACTGGGCGCGCCGGAGGCCGCCGACGCTTCGACGGCAACGCTCCCGGCCGCGTCACCGGACTCAGCCCCTGGACCGTCGCCTCCTCCCTGTCCACAGGCCGACACCAGCAGCAGGGCGCCGGCGACGGTCAACACGGCGGAGCACGTACGGGCACGGGAGCGCGAAGAGGGCAGCACGAAGAGACCCTTCGATGGGCGGCAACGGAGGCAAGCGGAGGCGCGGCCGAGAACGGCGGGCCGGAACGAGCGCCGGTTATACAGGAGTTGGAATCGTCACCGCGAACGGCCGAACAAAGGAGACTATTCGCCGACTGTCAGTGCCGCCTCCTACGCTGCCCCGCACCGACCGAAGAGCACGGAGGGAAGGCATCGGTATGGGCGGACTCCGAGCGGCTGGCCTTCCCGAGGCGGGCACAGGGCAGGTGCACGGTGCTCTGCACGGACGGCGAGCCGACCCACATCAGCTCCTGGGGAGTCCCAGCTGACTGACACGCCCGCGCGTTCTCGAGGAACCGGCGCCCCTGGGCGTCGTACGCCCACAGCCCGAGGTAGTGACTCTCCCAGGCCACATGCGCGACGATCAGGCCCGGGGCGTTCGCCTGCCGGAGAACCACCGCGTAGGGCAGCCCCGCGGCATCACGCGCCGCCGCCACCGAGGCGTCGATCGGGCCGAGAACGGCTCCGCGCCCGGAGTCCCACCCCTCGCCGTACGCGACGTCGATGATCCGCCGGCCGGTCACCGGGCCGCAACCCTCCGCGCCCGTCCGTGCAGGGTCAGGTAGAAGGTCTGCAGGGACTCCTCGGGGCCGCCCACCTCGAAGCGGTTGACGACCTTGCCGAGGGGGTTCCAGACCCGCCCGTCCGGCATGCGCACACCGACCGGCTGCCCGAAGTAGCTGCGCTGGTCCGCGTCGAAGTCCACCCACACCGCCCCCGCGCGGCGCACGAGCACCTCACCGACGTACGCCCCGAGGCCGAGCAGAGCGTTCCGGGCACCTTCCCGGTCGGCACCGCCCTTGCGGAGCCCGTCGACGAGGAAGTCGACGACCCGCAGACTGCGCTCGGAGTAGTCCAGGGGCAGCCGGTTGCGGGTGGTGACGCGTGCGAGGAAACCCGCCGCGCGGGACCGCATCTCGACCGCGCACGGTACCCGTTCGTCAACTTCAGCCACGGTTTCGCTCCCCCTCTGATCGACGAGGGAACTCAGGAGCGCGTTCCCCCTCGTTGATCAAGCGGATACCTGGCCTTGAACATCACAGGGACACATGCGTGTCATGTACCACACAAGAAAGTCACGAGGCTCGTACAACCTTTTGACCGACGGTGTGTCGGCGTCATACGTGGCGGGTCACTCCGCCCCGGACGGCAGGGCCACGGTCCCGCCGAACACCCCCCGGTTGTCGGCCCGCACCTCCTGGCTCACCGTGATGTCGCCGCCTCGGAACGGCACGAGGAACGTGAACGTGTAGCGGTGTGACGTGACCCGGTGCCCCTGCGCCTCGTCACCCAGGTCCCACGTCTCGGTGAGGCTCTTGAGCGTGATCTCGCTGTCGGTCGCCGTCACCCCCGCCTTGCGCAACTGAGCCAGCGTGGGCTCCACTTCGCGCACGCCCCGCTTGAGCGCGGGGCGGTTCCGTGCGGCGGGCAACTGCCATCCGGACGCGCTGACCCGAAGCCGCAAGCCCGCCCCCGTACGGCTCACCGTCGCGCTCTTGGCGTACCCCGCGAACGCGTCCAGTTCGGCCAGGGGATCCTCGACCTCATTGGCGATGTCAGGGTCGGAGAGCGGCCCCTGCTTCCACCCCTCGGCGCCCTCCTTGACGTAACCCGTGCCGCCGACGACGTACACCGCCTCGGGCTTGTACTCGCCCTTGCCGGTGGTGACGGTGCCGGTCTGGTGGAGCGCGACCGGGGCGGTGGTCCGATGCACGGTCGCGGCGTACGTCGCGCTGGACGGCGCCTGCCCCTGCATGACGGCGGGGGAGACCCGGTCAGCGTCCGATTCAGGCGTACACGCGCTTCACCACGGCCTCGCCGTCAGCATCCGCGAGAGCGTAGAAACGCTTCAGGTCACTCAGACGACGACGCAGGTCGGTCGCGACATACCCGGCGTCACCGAAGAACTCGAGCTTCTTGCGGTGCCGCTCGAGGTGCTCGTCGAAGTCGATCCCTCCCAAGTACGCGTGCGCGCCGCGAACGCCGTCGGCGTCCAACCAGATCATCACGTCCACGGGGGTCTGGAAGCTGGCCACGTGGACGCCGCCAAGAACGGGCAGGGACTCGGGATCGGTGGCGGGAAATGCCTCTCCGGTGAGCAGCACATTCATAGGGCGCCATTCCTCAGCGAGGCTGCAAAGCCTCCCGGACTCGATCTCGCGAGCGAAGACCTCATTCTGGCGAGTCGCAGTGAATCCGCCCTCCAGAACGGGGATCCCGCGATGCAGTTCGTCCGCCGGAACCCTGCGCATGCGCAGCGAATTCCCCATCATCACTCCGTAACTCGATATACGTTCACGATTCCACCGCCGAAGCCGCGGCCTTGGCATGATCAGGGTACGGCAGGGGCCGCACGGCACCCATGCACCGCATGGAACTCCTTTCTCCGTGCGGCCCTCCGCCCACTCCTCGGGGTGGGGGGGGGGGGGGGGGGGGGGGGGGGGGGGGGGGGGGGGGGGGGGGGGGGGGCGCCCCCCCCCCCCCCCCCCCCCCCCCCCCCCCCCCCCCCCCCCCCCCCCCCCCCACCCCGAGGAGTGGGCGGAGGGCCGCACGGAGAAAGGAGTTCCATGCGGTGCATGGGTGCCGTGCGGCCCCTGCCGTACCCTGATCATGCCAAGGCCGCGGCTTCGGCGGTGGAATCGTGAACGTATATCGAGTTACGGAGTGATGATGGGGAATTCGCTGCGCATGCGCAGGGTTCCGGCGGACGAACTGCATCGCGGGATCCCCGTTCTGGAGGGCGGATTCACTGCGACTCGCCAGAATGAGGTCTTCGCTCGCGAGATCGAGTCCGGGAGGCTTTGCAGCCTCGCTGAGGAATGGCGCCCTATGAATGTGCTGCTCACCGGAGAGGCATTTCCCGCCACCGATCCCGAGTCCCTGCCCGTTCTTGGCGGCGTCCACGTGGCCAGCTTCCAGACCCCCGTGGACGTGATGATCTGGTTGGACGCCGACGGCGTTCGCGGCGCGCACGCGTACTTGGGAGGGATCGACTTCGACGAGCACCTCGAGCGGCACCGCAAGAAGCTCGAGTTCTTCGGTGACGCCGGGTATGTCGCGACCGACCTGCGTCGTCGTCTGAGTGACCTGAAGCGTTTCTACGCTCTCGCGGATGCTGACGGCGAGGCCGTGGTGAAGCGCGTGTACGCCTGAATCGGACGCTGACCGGGTCTCCCCCGCCGTCATGCAGGGGCAGGCGCCGTCCAGCGCGACGTACGCCGCGACCGTGCATCGGACCACCGCCCCGGTCGCGCTCCACCAGACCGGCACCGTCACCACCGGCAAGGGCGAGTACAAGCCCGAGGCGGTGTACGTCGTCGGCGGCACGGGTTACGTCAAGGAGGGCGCCGAGGGGTGGAAGCAGGGGCCGCTCTCCGACCCTGACATCGCCAATGAGGTCGAGGATCCCCTGGCCGAACTGGACGCGTTCGCGGGGTACGCCAAGAGCGCGACGGTGAGCCGTACGGGGGCGGGCTTGCGGCTTCGGGTCAGCGCGTCCGGATGGCAGTTGCCCGCCGCACGGAACCGCCCCGCGCTCAAGCGGGGCGTGCGCGAAGTGGAGCCCACGCTGGCTCAGTTGCGCAAGGCGGGGGTGACGGCGACCGACAGCGAGATCACGCTCAAGAGCCTCACCGAGACGTGGGACCTGGGTGACGAGGCGCAGGGGCACCGGGTCACGTCACACCGCTACACGTTCACGTTCCTCGTGCCGTTCCGAGGCGGCGACATCACGGTGAGCCAGGAGGTGCGGGCCGACAACCGGGGGGTGTTCGGCGGGACCGTGGCCCTGCCGTCCGGGGCGGAGTGACCCGCCACGTATGACGCCGACACACCGTCGGTCAAAAGGTTGTACGAGCCTCGTGACTTTCTTGTGTGGTACATGACACGCATGTGTCCCTGTGATGTTCAAGGCCAGGTATCCGCTTGATCAACGAGGGGGAACGCGCTCCTGAGTTCCCTCGTCGATCAGAGGGGGAGCGAAACCGTGGCTGAAGTTGACGAACGGGTACCGTGCGCGGTCGAGATGCGGTCCCGCGCGGCGGGTTTCCTCGCACGCGTCACCACCCGCAACCGGCTGCCCCTGGACTACTCCGAGCGCAGTCTGCGGGTCGTCGACTTCCTCGTCGACGGGCTCCGCAAGGGCGGTGCCGACCGGGAAGGTGCCCGGAACGCTCTGCTCGGCCTCGGGGCGTACGTCGGTGAGGTGCTCGTGCGCCGCGCGGGGGCGGTGTGGGTGGACTTCGACGCGGACCAGCGCAGCTACTTCGGGCAGCCGGTCGGTGTGCGCATGCCGGACGGGCGGGTCTGGAACCCCCTCGGCAAGGTCGTCAACCGCTTCGAGGTGGGCGGCCCCGAGGAGTCCCTGCAGACCTTCTACCTGACCCTGCACGGACGGGCGCGGAGGGTTGCGGCCCGGTGACCGGCCGGCGGATCATCGACGTCGCGTACGGCGAGGGGTGGGACTCCGGGCGCGGAGCCGTTCTCGGCCCGATCGACGCCTCGGTGGCGGCGGCGCGTGATGCCGCGGGGCTGCCCTACGCGGTGGTTCTCCGGCAGGCGAACGCCCCGGGCCTGATCGTCGCGCATGTGGCCTGGGAGAGTCACTACCTCGGGCTGTGGGCGTACGACGCCCAGGGGCGCCGGTTCCTCGAGAACGCGCGGGCGTGTCAGTCAGCTGGGACTCCCCAGGAGCTGATGTGGGTCGGCTCGCCGTCCGTGCAGAGCACCGTGCACCTGCCCTGTGCCCGCCTCGGGAAGGCCAGCCGCTCGGAGTCCGCCCATACCGATGCCTTCCCTCCGTGCTCTTCGGTCGGTGCGGGGCAGCGTAGGAGGCGGCACTGACAGTCGGCGAATAGTCTCCTTTGTTCGGCCGTTCGCGGTGACGATTCCAACTCCTGTATAACCGGCGCTCGTTCCGGCCCGCCGTTCTCGGCCGCGCCTCCGCTTGCCTCCGTTGCCGCCCATCGAAGGGTCTCTTCGTGCTGCCCTCTTCGCGCTCCCGTGCCCGTACGTGCTCCGCCGTGTTGACCGTCGCCGGCGCCCTGCTGCTGGTGTCGGCCTGTGGACAGGGAGGAGGCGACGGTCCAGGGGCTGAGTCCGGTGACGCGGCCGGGAGCGTTGCCGTCGAAGCGTCGGCGGCCTCCGGCGCGCCCAGTGCGTCTGCCTCCGCCTCCGCCACACCCTCGGCCTCCACGTCCGCCTCCGCCTCCGCCTCCGCGTCCGCCTCGGCGAAGGCCAAGCCGAGCGCCTCCGTTTCGCGCACCGGCTCGCCGGCCGCCGTCGGCACGCGCCAGAGCCCCGAGGCTCCCGCCGCCGTCAGCACGCCCCACTTCCCCGTCCCCGCCACCCCCGGCAACGCCACCCAGCTCATCACCGTAAAGGCCAGCGGCTCGTACGCCACGGTCACCGCCTGGTCCAAGGGGGCCTCGGGATGGAAGGCGCAGTTCAGCACGACTGCCGGGCGCGTCGGGTCCAACGGGGTCGTGGCCGGGTCGACCCGGCGGCAGGGCACGTACACCACTCCCACCGGGACCTACACCCTCACCGAGGGCTTCGGCGTCGAGGCGGGCGGGACGAGCATGCCGTACACGCGGGTGAACTCGGCACACTGGTGGGTCGAGGACCCGGAGTCGAAGTACTACAACTCGATGCACGCCACCGCCGGCGCGGACTTCCCGCTCACCGAGAGCGGTGACCGGGGCAGCGAGCACCTCGTCGACCACCCCGTGCAGTACGCCAAGGCGCTCGTCATCGACTTCAACCGGTGGCCCGCCGTGCCCGGCCGGGGTGCCGGGATCTTCCTGCACGTCAACGGTCAGGGCGCGACCGCCGGTTGCGTGTCCGTGCCGCGCGCCACGATGGACCTGATCATGGGATGGATACGGCCCGGTGCGCATCCGCGTATCGCCATCGGCTGACGGAGCCGCCGCCGTGTGTGACCGGCGCGACCGCTGAGGGCTGTGACAAATCTGTGAGCTCCGACGCTGATCACGGTGAGGACACGGGCGGCCGTGTCGCACGATGCGGATTCGGTGCGAGCGCGGGCAGGGGCCCGGGCGGGGTACGGACGGGGACGGTTCTTGGGCCAGGGAAAAGAGCCCCGTCGCCAGCAGGCGCGCGACGGGGAGCTGGGCGCGGCCGTCGCGCGGGCCCAGGACGGTGACGAGAGCGCTTTCGCGGTGGCCTACCGGATCGTGCAGCCGGGGCTGCTCGGTTATCTGCGCGGGCTCGTCGGCGAGGACGCCGAGGACGTGGCCTCCGACGCCTGGCTGGAGATAGCCCGCGACCTGGGTCGGTTCAAGGGGGACGGCGCCGGTTTCCGCGGCTGGACCGCGACCATCGCCCGGCACCGGGCCCTGGACCACCTGCGCAGACAGCGGGTACGGCCCCGGGGGACGGCGCTGGAGCAGGACGTGCTCGACCTGCCGGGACCGCACAGCACGTACGAGCAGGCGTTGGAGGCCATGTCCACCGAGCGCGCCCTGGCCCTGCTGCGCGGGCTGCCCAGTGACCAGGCCGAGGCGGTCCTGCTGCGGGTGGTCGTCGGCCTGGACGGCCCCGCCGCCGCCCGCGTCCTCGGCAAGCGCCCCGGCGCGGTGCGCACGGCCGCCTACCGGGGGCTGAAACGGCTCGCCCGCCAGCTGGGCGCCCAGGACGCCGCGGACGCGGGTGTGACGGATGACGGTCCCAGCACGCTGGGGGAGTCGAAATGAACGGCGACGGCCATCGGCCGTATACCTCCACGGGAGCAAGTGGAGCGAGGCGCGCGGCGGATCCGCGCGGCCGGGCCGGACGGACCAGGAACGGGAACGGACATGGGTGAACGGCACAGCGGCGACGGGCCGCCCCGGCGCCGGCACGCGCACCCGGCCGGCCTCGTCGACGGACCGGTCCCGTCCGGCGGCGACGCGGCCGCCGACAGCGAGTTCGAGGCCCGGTTCGCCGCCGTGCTGCGCCGGGACGCGTTCGCCGCCGGTGCCGAGGAGCGCGCCGTGGCCGCGTTCCGCACCGCCCGGGACTCCGGTGCGCACCGGACCCGGACCCGGCGCCGCGACGACTGGCGGCCCCGGCCGCGGTTCCTCGGACGGCTCTCGCCGAAGGCCGCGCTCTCCGTGTTCGTCGCGAGCCTCACGATGGGCGGCGTCGCCTTCGCGGCGATCGGCTCCGCCGGGTCCGGCGAGCACGACGGCGACCGGCACCCGGCCCGCCCCTCGGCGAGCGCCTCGCGACAGCCCGGCGCGGCACCGCACGCCCCCGGGCCGGGGGCGCCGTCGGCGCGCCGGGACCACCCGGCCACCGCCGAGGACACCCTGGCCCACTGCCGCGCCTACGAGCAGGTCGAGGGCCACGGCAAGGCGCTCGCGTCGACGGCCTGGCGGCGGCTGGTCGCGGCCGCGGGCGGCGAGGCGAGCGTCCCGGCCTACTGCGCCGAACGGCTCGCGCACGCGGACGCGTCCGCGGCGGGCAGGGGCGACGCCTCGCACAACGGCGGCGGCAGCGGCAGGGCCGGCAGCGGCAGCACCGGCAACGGCGGCAGCGGCAGCGGCAACGGAAA
Organism: Streptomyces sp. IBSBF 3136; assembly: GCF_036815105.1. Taxonomy (NCBI): domain Bacteria; kingdom Bacillati; phylum Actinomycetota; class Actinomycetes; order Kitasatosporales; family Streptomycetaceae; genus Streptomyces; species Streptomyces sp. IBSBF 3136. The sequence goes on along the minus strand of NZ_JAJSZC010000002.1, from coordinate 43,200 downwards.
GAGCCCCGGCGGCGACAAGGCCAACAGCGGCGACAACGCCAGCAGTGGCGGGAACGGCAAGGCCGGCGCGAAGAAGTGAGTCCGGGCACCCCCGCCAGGGGGGTCGCGGAACCCGCGCGAAGCAGGCGGGAGCCGGGGACCGGGGCAACGGCCGGGGCCGCCACCCCCCACAGGAGAGGCCCCGGCCGTCGCGCTCGCGGACCGCTCGGCGGCCCGTACTTCCTTCAGCGCCATGAGTGCGGTTTCTGTCACACCCTGTCGTCCCGCACTGAGTCACGAGTTAGTTGCATCTTCTACGGACATGGACGAGGAGCGGTTTCACGCCGTAACGTGCCTTTCGCGCCGGACCGAACAAAGGCGTAAAGGGAGTGCGGTGCTGGGGGACGACGCGGAGCTGACCACCGCGGTGCGTGCGGCACAGGACGGGGACGAGACCGCGTTCCGTGCCGTGTACCGCGCGGTGCACCCGAGGCTGCTCGGATACGTACGCACGCTGGTCGGCGACCCGGACGCCGAGGACGTGGCCTCCGAGGCATGGCTCCAGATAGCCCGGGACCTCGAACGGTTCAGCGGCGACGCGGACCGGTTCCGCGGCTGGGCCGCCCGGATCGCCCGCAACCGCGCCCTCGACCACATACGGATGCGCGGCCGCCGCCCCGCGATAGGCGGCGACGAGACGGAGCTGACCGGCCGGGCCGCCGAGTCCGACACGGCCGGCGAGGCCATCGAGGCCCTGACCACCGACCGCACCCTGTCGCTCATCGCGCGGCTCCCGCAGGACCAGGCCGAGGCGGTCGTGCTCCGCGTGGTGGTGGGCCTCGACGCCAAGTCCGCGGCCGAGACGCTCGGCAAGCGCGCGGGCGCCGTGCGCACCGCGGCACACCGTGGCCTGAAGCGGCTGGCAGAGCTGCTCGGCGACGATCCGGAATCGGGAGCCGGCCTCGACGCCCTCCCGCCCCAGCGAGAACCGCGCCGTCGCGCGGTGACGTCCGCCACTGTGACGCATACACGTGCGCGGACGCAGAAGGACATGTGATGGCCGACGAGCAGTACGAGTGGCTTACCGGTGACATGGCGGAACGTCTGCTGCGCGGTGAGTCGCTGGAAGCCGTCGACGTCGCTGCCCCTGACCAGGCCCGCAAGCTCGCCGAGGCACTGGGCGCGCTCGCCGCCGAGGCGGCACCCGCGACCGGTGAACTCCCCGGTGAGCAGGGTGCGCTGGCCGCGTTCCGCAAGGTCCGTGAGGAGGCCGAGGCCGAGCGGGCCGCCGCCGCGTTCGGCGCCGGCGGCACCGGCGGCGGCTCCGGCACGGGCGCGCGCGACGCGGACGCCGGCCTGGTCCGGATCGGCCGGCCGGCCCGTAGCGGAAGCCGGTGCCGGCGCCCGCGCTGGGCCCGTCCGGTGCGCTTCGCGCTCGCCGCCGCCGTGGCCGCGGGCACGCTCGGCGGGGTCGCCGTGGCCGCCGGCGGCGGAGTGCTGCCGAACCCGTTCCGCGACGAGCGGCCGGGACCGGTCACCTCCGTGTCCACCGCGCAGTCCTCGGGCCGCCCGACCGCCACGTCCTCGCCGCGGCCCCCGCTGAACATCGCCCCGGGCACGCCCGACGGCAGCGCCGCCCCGTCCCTCGGCGGCAGCCCCTCCGGCTCGGCCGCCGGGCCGGGCCGGGACGCCGGCGCACAGGTGACGCCGGGTTCCGGCGACCCGTCCCCTACCTCCGGCACCTGGTGGCGGGACGCCGCCGCGGCCTGCCGCGACCTGCGCGACGGCAAGGAGCTGGGCACCGACCGCAGGCGAGTCCTGGAGAACCTGGCGGGCGGGCCGGTGCGGGTCACCCGGTACTGCCGGGCCGTCCTCGCGGAGCGGAACGGCTCCGCCGGTGCGGGCAAGGGCCAGGGCGGCGGCAGCGGCAAAGGTGACGGGAACGGCAAAGGAGACGGCAAAGGGGGAGGCAACGGCGACGGCAACGGCCAGGGCGACGACGACGGCCACCCGGGCCGGGGCCCCGGCCGTGACCAGGGCGGTCATGGCGGCCGTCACCGGGGGAGCGTCGTCTCTCCCGCTCCCTCGGCCTTCGCGCCCGTGACCCCGGGCCGGCGGCCGACCGCGCCGGCCCCCTCGCCGAGCCCGTCCTACAGCGCGCTCTGAGCCTTCCGTGGCAGCCGGACCGGATCTTCGATCACGCCGCTGACCTGCGCTTCCGTCCACTCCGGAAAGATTTTTCACGAAGGGTGTGACGTTTTCGGCGGCCGCGACGCAGTAATGAGTGAGCCGACTGGTCATCGGCCGTCGCACTGAGCCGGGGTTCCCCCCGTACCCACGGCTCGTGCACCTGGCGGGGGGGGGGGGGGGGGGGGGGGGGGGGGGGGGGGGGGGCGGGCCCGCCCGCGCCGCGCCCCCCCCCCCCCCCCCCCCCCCCCCCCCCCCCCCCCCGCATCCCTCACCAGTGGACGACGACCTTGTCGCCCACCCTCACCTGGGCGAACAGCTCAGAGATCGCCGCCTCGTCGCGCACGTTGACGCATCCGTGCGAACCGCCCGCGTACCCGCGTGCCGCGAAGTCGTAGGAGTAGTGCACCGCCTGGCCGCCGCTGAAGAACATCGCGTACGGCATCGGGGAGTCGTAGAGCGTCGACACATGGTGCCGTGACTTCCAGTAGACGCGGAACACACCCTCGCGGGTCGGGCTGTACAGGGCGCCGAAGCGGACCGACATCGTCTCGACCGTGCGTCCGTCGATCATCCAGCGCAGCGTCCGGCTGGTCTTGCTGATGCACAGCACCCGGCCGGTCAGACAGCGCGGATCGGGCGGGTCGGCCGGCTGACCGCCCATCAGGTACAGCTCCCACCGGCCCGGCCGGTGCGTCATGGCCAGCAGCCGCTGCCAGGTGGCCGTGTCCAGCTCGCCCGTGCGGGGCAGCCCGCGCTTGCCCTGGAAGCCGGCGACGGCCCGTTCGGTCAGATCGTCGTAGCTGCCCGTCGGCCCGTCGAACAGCCAGTCGACCTGGCGGAGCCGGGCCTGCAGCTCGCGCACCCCCGTGCCGCTGTCCCCGCGCGACCACAGCACCCGGCCCGAGGGCCGGGCCGGCTGGGCGGCGGGCCGGTGCGAGCGCGTCCCGGCGGGGCCGGGGGCCTTGCCGGAGGGCAGCAGGACGTGCACCGGCGAGCGCTGCTTGCCGTCCCCGTCCGGGGGCTGCACGGTGCAGCCGCTGAGCGCGGCGAGGGCGGCGACCGAGACGAGTACGGCGGCGGGTCTGCCCGGGATCCTCATGCCGGGGATGCTTCCCCGCGTGACCGCCGCCGAACTACGGGGCATGGTGAGGAGGTGACAGAACGTACTTCCGGAGGCATCCATGGCGCGTGAATCGGAGTCGGGGCTGCCGATCGAGCCGGTCTACGGGCCGGGCGACCTGACCGGCTGGGACCCGGACGGGAAGCTGGGCGAACCGGGCACGTACCCCTACACCCGCGGGGTGTACCCGACGATGTACACCGGCCGCCCCTGGACCATGCGCCAGTACGCGGGCTTCGGCACCGCCGCGGAGTCCAACGCCCGCTACCGGCAGCTCATCGCGCACGGCACCACCGGTCTGTCCGTCGCCTTCGACCTGCCCACCCAGATGGGCCACGACTCCGACGCCCCCCTGGCGCACGGCGAGGTCGGCAAGGTGGGCGTGGCGATCGACTCGATCGAGGACATGCGGGTGCTGTTCGACGGCATCCCGCTGGACCGGGTCTCCACCTCGATGACGATCAACGCCCCGGCCGCGCTGCTGCTCCTGCTCTACCAGCTGGTGGCGGAGGAGCAGGGCGTACCGGCGGACCGGCTGACCGGCACCGTCCAGAACGACGTCCTCAAGGAGTACATCGCGCGGGGCACGTACATCTTCCCGCCCAAGCCCTCCCTGCGGCTCACCGCCGACATCTTCAAGTACTGCACCGCCGAGATCCCGAAGTGGAACACCATCTCGATCTCCGGGTACCACATGGCGGAGGCGGGCGCGTCCCCCGCGCAGGAGATCGCCTTCACGCTCGCCGACGGCATCGAGTACGTCCGCACCGCGGTGGCGGCCGGCATGGAGGTGGACGACTTCGCCCCCCGCCTGTCCTTCTTCTTCGTGGCCCGTACGACGCTGCTCGAGGAGGTCGCCAAGTTCCGCGCGGCGCGCAGGATCTGGGCGCGGGTGATGCGGGAGGACTTCGGCGCGAGGAACCCGAAGTCCTGGATGCTGCGGTTCCACACCCAGACGGCGGGCGTGCAGCTGACGGCCCAGCAGCCGGAGGTGAACCTCGTCCGGGTCGCCGTCCAGGCGCTCGCCGCCGTGCTCGGCGGCACCCAGTCCCTGCACACCAACTCCTTCGACGAGGCCATCGCGCTGCCGACGGACAAGAGCGCGCGGCTGGCGCTGCGCACCCAGCAGGTGCTGGCGTACGAGACGGACGTACCGGCGACCGTGGACCCGTTCGCCGGTTCCTACGCGATGGAGCGGATGACGGACGACGTCGAGGCGGCCGCCCTGGAGCTGATGGGCAAGGTCGAGGACCTCGGCGGCGCGGAGGCGGCGATCGAGCGCGGCTTCCAGAAGGCGGAGATCGAGCGGAACGCCTACCGCATCGCGCTGGAGACGGACGCGGCCGAGCGGGTGGTCGTCGGCGTCAACCGCTTCGGGCTGGCGGAGGAGGAACCCTACGAGCCGTTGCGGGTCGACCCCGCGATCGAGGCCCGGCAGGCGGAGCGGCTGGCCCAACTGCGCGCCGAACGGGACCAGGCGGCGGTGGACACCGCGCTGGACGCCCTGAGGAAGGCGGCCGAGGGGAAGGACAACGTGCTCTATCCGATGAAGGAGGCGCTGCGGGCGCGCGCGACCGTGGGGGAGGTGTGCGGGGCGCTGCGTGAGGTGTGGGGGGCGTACGTGCCGTCCGACGCCTTCTAGGCCGCTTCCCGAGGCGCCTTCCGACCACCTGCGCCGTGGGCGCTGTCGCACGCCCGTGCGACACTCCTTGCCATGTTCGGCGTCATCGATCTCCCCACCTATCTGGCCGGTCTCGTCCTGATCGTCCTGCTGCCCGGCCCCAACTCCCTCTACGTGCTGTCCGTGGCCGCCCGGCGCGGGGTCCGGGCCGGCTACACGGCCGCCGCCGGCGTCTGGTGCGGCGACACCGTGCTGATGACGCTGTCCGCCGCCGGGGTCGCCTCCCTGCTCCAGGCCAACGCGGTGCTGTTCGGCATCGTGAAGTACGCCGGTGCCGGCTATCTGACCTGGCTGGCGATCGGGATGCTGCGGGCCGCCCGGGAGATGTGGCGGACGCGGCGTGAGCGGGTGCTGGAGAACGCGGCGAGCGAGGAGGACCCGGCGCCCGCCGTCGAGCGGCCACTGCGCCGGGCGTTCGTCGTCAGTCTCTTCAACCCCAAGGCGATCCTGTTCTTCGTCGCCTTCTTCGTGCAGTTCGTGGACCCGGGCTACGCCTATCCCGCCCTGTCCTTCGTCGTCCTCGGCGCCTTCGCGCAGCTCGCCAGCTTCCTCTACCTGAGCGCCCTGATCTTCGGCGGCACCCGCCTCGCCGCCGCCTTCCGCCGCCGCAGGCGGCTCTCGGCGACGGCCACCTCGGCGGCGGGCGCGCTGTTCCTCGGCTTCGCGGTGAAGCTCTCGCTCGCCAGCACGTGACGTGAAGCCCGGGGCCGGCCGCCGGTCGCGCGGGGCTCTGGCGGCGCCTGTCGCGCGGGGTCCTAGCGGCGGCCGACCCGGGCGAGGTACTCGTCCAGGCCGGCCGCCGTGTCGCCCGCCCAGGCGACGTAGCCGTCCGGGCGGACCAGGAAGATCCCCGGGCCGTACGAGGCGGGCGCGGCCGGGAGCGACCGCACCCCCGCGGCGGTCGTCGTCGCGCCCAGCAGGGTCCAGTGCGGGCCCCGGAAGGCGTCGAACAGCCGAGCGCCGTCCACCACGCCGTCCGGCGCCCGGTCGCCGGCCCGGACCCCGGCCGGGGCGGCACGCCGCTCCTCGCTCAGCGACGACTGCGGATACCCGAGCCCGAGCTGCACCGTCGCCGCGCCCCGCCGCACCTGCCCGCGGTGCACGCCCGTCGACAGGCCCAGCATGGCCGCCGCGTTCGGACGGCGCTCCTCCTCGTAGGTGTCCAGCAGCGCCCCGGGCGCTCCGTCCCGCAGCACGGCGCCGAGCTTCCAGCCCAGGTTGTAGGCGTCCTGGACGCTGGTGTTCAGTCCCTGCCCGCCCGCCGGCGAGTGGACGTGCGCCGCGTCGCCCGCGAGGAACACCCGGCCCGCCCGGAAGCGGTCCGCGAGCGCGGCACGCGGCCGGAAGTCCGAGGCCCAGTGCAGCTCGGTGACGGCGTCCGCGCCGAGGTGCGTGTACGCGGCGACCAGTTCCCGGACGCCGTCGAGGGTCAGTTCGGGCTCGGTGCCCTCCGGCAGCTTCCCGGTCAGCTGGAAGTCCTCCGTGCCGGCGAGCGGGCAGAGCATCACGCCGGTGTCGTCGGCCCCCGGGAAGGTGTGCCAGTGCTCCCGGTCGATGCCCCGCACCCGGACGTCCGCCACCACGAACGGGCTGGGGTCGACGCTCTCCCCGCTCATGCCGACGCCCACCGCCCGGCGCACCGCCGAGCGCCCGCCGTCCGCCGCGACCACGTACCGGGCCCGGACGGCCGTGCCGTCGGCGAAGCGCACCTCGACGCCCTCCGCGTCCTGTTCGAGCCCCGTCGCCTCGCGTCCGAAGACGACCCGGCCGCCCAGCTCCACGAGCCGCGCGTGCAGGATCTCCTGGGTCCGCCACTGCGGGACCAGCAACGGCTCGGTGTACGGCGACCCCTCGTCGGCCGGCACGGGCTCGAACATCGGCTGCTCACCGACTCGTTCACCGTCCTTCCAGACCATCCGCACGGGGTAGGGGCCACCGGCCGCGCGGACCGCGTCCAGCACGCCGAGGTCGTCGAAGACCTCCTGGGTGCGCGGCTGGACCCCCTTGCCGCGCGAGCCGGGGAACAGCTCCGCCGCCCGCTCCACCACCAGCGCGTCCACCCCGCGCCGGGCCAGGTCGACGCCGAGGGCCAGGCCGGTGGGACCGGCCCCCACGATCAGGACATCCAGCATGATTTCTCCTTAACGTCGTTAAGTGCTGTCGTCCGCAAGGCTGCCCTTAACGCTGTTAAGCTGTCAAGCGTGAGTACGGAACGACGCACCCCCCTGGACCGCGGCCGGGTCGCGGACACGGCTCTGCGGCTGCTGAACGAGGTCGGCCTCGACGGCCTGACCCTGCGCGCCATCGCCAAGGAGCTGGACGTCAAGGCCCCGGCGCTGTACTGGCACTTCAAGGACAAGCAGGCGCTGCTCGACGAGATGGCGACGCAGATGTACCGGCGGATGGTCGCGCGCACGGCGCTCGATCCCGCGGACACCTGGCGGGAGCGGCTCCTCGCGGTCAGCCGCGGGCTGCGCGCCGCCCTGCTCGGCTATCGCGACGGCGCCAAGGTCTTCAGCGGCTCACGCTTCACGGGCACGGACCACGGACATGAGCTGGAGGCGCACCTGCGCGTCCTGACGGCGGCCGGCCTCACCCTGCCGCAGGCGGTCAACGCGGCCCGGACCGCCGCCATGTTCACCATCGGGTTCGTCACCGAGGAGCAGGGTGTGCGGCCCCTCCCGGGTGAGCGCCGGGAGGGGTACGGCATCGAGGAGCGGGCCCGGCGCCTGGCCGAGTTCCCGCTCGCGGCCGAGGCGGGAAAGATGCTTTTCGACGACTGGGACCAGCAGTTCGAGGAGGGTCTCGCGCTGGTGATCGCCGGTATCCAGGCGCGCTACGGAATCACCTGATTCAGTCGCTCCGTTTTCCGTCTTTCGTCAGGGTGAACCTGGCCTGAATTCCCGGTGTACGGGAATTCTTCAGCGCCTTCCTCAGGCGCGGGCCGAATGGTTTCTCCACGAACCGGTGCATCAGATAGGCGAGCAGCAGCATGCCCAGCACCGTCGCCACCAGCGTCGGCCACGCGGGCAGGCCGAGGCCCCGGTGCAGCACCCGGATGACGAACCAGCCCAGGTGCTCGTGGACCAGGTAGAACGGGTAGGTCAGCGCCCCGGCCGTGGCCAGCCAGGGCCAGTTCGCCCGGCCGGTCCAGCCGAGCGCCACGGCCGCCACGGCGGCGAAGGCCAGGGTGACGACCAACAGGATGACCAGCGGGTCGCGGACGAGGTCCCCGTGCGCGCCCGGGTGCCACAGCGCGCGCGTGGCGGTGCTCTGCCCGAGCAGCCAGGAGGCGGCCACGATGCCCCACAGCAGCAGGTCGCCGCCGAAGCGGTGGATCAGGTAGAGGGCGAGCCCGCCGACGAAGAACGGCGCGTACTCCGGCATGACCAGCTGGTCCGTCAACTCGTTGCCCGAGGTGCGGCACACCGCCGCGGCCAGCGTCCACGCGCAGGCGAACAGCACCACCCGGCGGTAGGTGACCCCGCGCGCGACGACGAACAGGGCGAACAGCGCGTAGAAGCGGACCTCCACCCAGAGCGTCCAGCACACGCCCAGCACGCGCGGCGCGCCCATGGGCTGCTGGAGCATCGTCAGGTTGACCAGGAACTCGTCCGGTCGGACCGCGTGCACGACGGCCGGCAGGGCGAGCGCGGCGCCGGTGACCAGCACCAGGGCGACCCAGTAGGCGGGGTAGAGGCGGGCGATGCGGGAGCGCGCGAAGTCGCCGAGCGTACGGCCCCAGCCGCTCATGCAGATGACGAAACCGCTGATGACGAAGAAGAACTGGACGCCCAGACAGCCGTACGCGGCCACCTGGGACAGAGCCGGGAAGACGTGCGCGGGCGACTGGTGCCAGGAGGCCGACACCGTGCCGCCGCGCCCGGCGTAGTGGTAGAGGCAGACCATCAGGGCGGCCACCAGCCGCAGGCCGTCCAGGGCGAGCAGCCGGCCCCGGCGCGGGCCGGGAGCGGCCGGGCCGGCGGGGCCGGGCGGAGTGGCGGGGGCGGCGGACGGATCCGGCGCGGCGGACGCCGAACCCGCGGCGAGAGCGGGAGAGGAAGCAGACATGGTGCCCGGCCCCTACCCGAAACAATCCTGATCATCTCGCTTTTCCGGTGAAAATCTGCGGCCCTGAGCGACTGTTTCGCCTGCACCTGGGCGAATCACGGAAATGCCTTGGTTGACAGTCCAACCATTCGCCCCGCCGTTCGAGTTCGTTCACCCGGACGTCGTTTTGCCTTCCTAGTTTCTCCATCCACCCCCACGCTTCGGTAAACACATGGAATACGGCCGTAAAGTCCGTATTTGCTTGGTAAAAATCAGGAGAGCTATGACGAGGGTCCAGAACCGGCGGCCGGCCGTGCGTGGCGGGGGACTGGAGGACTGCCTGCGCGCCTGCGCCGTGCACAGCGGCAAACTCGTGGGCAGCCTCGACCGCCGCCGGACGGAACTCGCCGAGCGGCTGCGCAAGTTGCTCGTGGTCTTCAGCACGACCGGCACCGCGGCCCCCGCGCCCGCCCCGGCCGGCGGCGCCACCGCCCTGCTCAAGCGGGCCGTCAAAGGACCCGCCGTCCCCACCGGCGGCATACCCGAGGACCTGCTCGACGCCCTGCTGGCCGTCGCCAACAAGGCGCTGGAGTGCGGCTACGACGACGAGCTGCACCTCGCCCTGCGGATCGGCGACACCGTCCTCGCCCAGCGGAAGAACTCCCGCGCCGGCTGGCGGCTGCGCGCCCGCACCCTGGAGGCGCTCGGCGAGGAGCGGGAGGCCGTCGAGGCGTACGAGCGCTACCTCGAACTCACCACCGAGGACGGGTTCGGCGTCGCCGCCCGGATCACCGGACTGCGCCGGGCCGCCGAGCGCGAGCGCGAACTGCTCGCGCTGCTGCGCCGCCAGTGCCCGGGCGCCGACGGCTTCGCCGGCGGCCCCGCCACCGACGTGTGGGCCGAGGGCCTGGCCCTGCACGCCCTCGGGGACTGGGCGGCGGCCGAGCCCCGCCTGGTCGGCGCGCTGCTCTCCCTCGCCGCCGACGAGGCCCCGGTCGCCGACCGGCAGGAACTGCTCAGCCAGTACCTCGACCTGCGCACCGGCGTCGCGGCCGACCCCGGCGCCCTCACCGAGGCCGTCGCCCTCTACGCCGAGCAGCGCCGCGTCCGTATGCGCGGCCCGGTCGCCGACCCCACCGTCGGCGGGGTCGACTGGGTCAGCCTCGGCGAGTTCCGCAACCTGATCGCCGGCCGGTCGATCTGCCTGATCGCCAACTCCGGCCGGGTGGGCGAGAGCGGTCTCGGCGCCCGCATCGACGACTACGACCTCGTCGTCCGCTTCAACTCGTACCGGATCGACGCCCGGCACACCGGAAGCCGCACCGACATCCACGCCACCATCCACAAGCACGGCTTCAACTGGGACAAGCCGGTGACCACCCGGCTGGTCTTCGGCGGGGTCTCCGGCGACTGGAAGCACTCGCTGCGCAACCGCCTGGTGTCCGGCGCCCAGCGGTACCTCGGCGACGAGTCGCTGCGCTGGCCCGTCCGCAACATCGGCCGGCTCGGCAACGACGTCTGGTCCGGCATCCCCACCACCGGCTTCAACATGCTGTGGCTGCTGGACTTCCTGGACGTCAGCCCCACCCTCGACCTGATCGGCTTCGACTTCTACGAGAGCGGCGCCTACCGGGTGCCCGAGGCGATGAAGCTCGCGATCACCTCCGCGCACGAGTACACCAGCGAGAAGGCATGGGTCATGGAGCGGGCCCAGAGCGTGACCGACATGAGGATCTCCCTGCGATGACCACCACCCTGAGCCCCGCGACCCCGGACACCTCGGCCGGCGACCTCACCGGCAAGCGCCGCGTCGCCTTCGCCGCCTTCGTCGACGAGAACTACCTGCCCGGCTTCCTGGCCCTGCTGCGCAGCCTCGCCCTGTCCAACCCGGGCGTCTGCGAGGACTTCGTCGTCCTGCACGACGACCTCAAGCCCTCCTCGATCGCCCGCATCCGCGCCCTGCACCCGCGGATCGTGCTGCGCCGCGTCGACGCCGCGCGCTACGACTCCTACGTCAAGGGCGACCAGGACAACTACCTGGTCCGCAAGGCGTACTTCATCCTCGACGTCTTCCGGCTGCGCGACTACGACACCGTCATCACCCTGGACACCGACATGGTCGTCCTCGGCGACCTCGGCGAGCTCCTCCGGCTGCGCGAGGGCCTCGCGGCCGTGCCCCAGTTCTTCTACGGGCAGCACAAGCTCAACTCCGGGCTGCTGGTGATCCAGCGGGAGTACCTGTCCGACGCGTTCTGCGCGCGGATCGACCAGGTCGGCCGGGCCGGCACCTACGAGCTCGACAAGCACGACCAGGGCATCCTCAACGCCGTCCTGGACGGCGACTTCGTCCGCCTCGACGCCCGCTACAACTTCGTCAAGCGGCGCCTCTCCGGTGACCTGCCGGTCCCCGAGGACACCGCGATCCTGCACTTCACCGGCCGGCACAAGCCCTGGCAGGGCGGTGAGGCCGGGTACGCGCAGGCCGAGGAGCGCTGGCGCGAGTTCGAGCTGACCGACGCCGAGTTCCAGGCCGCCTGCCTGGCCCCGGGCGGCAGCCTCCACCACGATCTGCTCGTGCACTACGGCACCCCGTACGTGGCCAGGACCGGGAACGTCGAGGTCGCCCGCCGGGTCGCCGCCGCCCACCTCGCGGCCGGTGAGTACCAGGACGCCGTGGAGATCCTGGGCAGCGTCCGCATCCCGCTGGACGAGGCCTGGCCGCACGAGGTGTACGGGCACGCCCTGATGAGCGTCTCCCGGCACGAGGAGGCCCGCACCCAGCTGCTGCTGGCCACCGCCGCCCCCAACCGGGCCGCGACCGCCTACGCCCGCCTCGCCCAGCTCGCCTGGGTGCAGGGTGACAACGCCGAGGCGCTGAAGTACGCCACCGCCGGCCTCACCGTCGACCCCACCCACCGCTCCAGCCGCCTGTGGGCGCAGCGCGCGGCGGCCGTACCGGCCCAGGAGCGGGGCGCGGCCGAGGACCAGCTCGCGCACGTCGCCTTCTACATGGACCGGCAGGGCAACGCCGGCGACAAACTGCTGCCCGAGACCGTCCGGCTCGCCTTCGGCGCCGACACCACCTCCCGGCGCTGGCACCCCGTCCACGCCCACCGGCTGTTCGACGAAGCCGCACTGGAGCGCGTCAACGCCCGGCGCGGGCTGGTCATCGGCGGCGGCGGGCTGTTCATCCCGGACACCATGCCCAACGGCAACAGCGCCTGGCAGTGGAACGTCCCGGACGAGCGGCTGCGCGCGATCGACGTGCCGATCATGGTGCTCGCGGTGGGCTTCAACGCCTTCGACGGGCAGTCCTACCGCGCCCGCCGGTTCAACGAGAGCCTGCGCCTGCTGGTGGAGAAGTCCGCCTTCTTCGGCCTGCGCAACCACGGCTCCATCGCCAAGGTCCGCTCACTGCTCCCGCCCGAGCTGCACGACAAGGTCGTCTTCCAGCCCTGCCCGACCACGGTGACGCGCCGGCTCGTCGCCGGCTGGACGGACCCGTCCCACCGCGAGGACACCGTCCTGCTGAACGCGGCCTACGACCGCGCCGGTCTGCGCTTCGGCCACGACTACGGGCACTTCCTGAACGAGACGGCGAAGGCCGTGCGCGCGATCGGCGCCCACACCGAGGTCCGCTGCGTCGCCCACTCCCTGGACGACGAGCGCATCGCCTTCGACCTGCGCCGCGAACACGGCATCTCGCTGCCGGTGATCCCGATGTACGACTTCTCCAACGACGAGATCCGCGCGACGTACGCGAAGACCCGGCTGGTCATCGGCATGCGCGGGCACGCCGGCATGATCCCGTTCGGGGTCGGCACGCCCATCCTCAGCCTCATATCGCACCCGAAGATGGCGTACTTCCTCCGGGACATCGAGCGCCCCGAATGGGGTGTCTCCGTGCACGAGAAGAACCTCGGCGCGGTGCTCACCGAGCGCGCCCTGGACATCCTGGACCACCACAGCCGCACGGTCGCCGACGTGCACGACCGGCAGGAACTGCTGTGGAAGGTCACCCAGGAGAACGCCGCCCGGATCCGGACGGTCCTGGGCCGGTGAACGCCGAGGAGGGCGGGCCCGTGCCGGGCCCGCCCTCCGGGGGGTGAGGTCAGCGGCGGACGACCCGGCGCAGACCGCGCGCCTTGCGGGCCATCCGGCGGACCGTGGCGTTGCGCGGGATGAAGGCGAGCTGGGCGGGCACCCCGCCCGGCAGCGCCAGCGAGGTCAGGCGCCTGCGCTTGAAGTAGCGCAGGGTCCGCTGGTCGAGGTTGCCCGCGAGGAACCGCTCGGTCTCCTCGCGCAGGCCGGGCAGGATCTTGGGCTGCATCGCGAAGCCGACGGCACGCACCAGTGCGCCGAGCGCCTCCACGTCCGTGCCCCGGCGCTGCGCGGTCACCGCGGCCGTGTCGGCCAGGTCGGGCAGCAGCGCGTCCACCACGGTGACCGGGATCCGGTTGCTGTTCTCGAACGGCGTCAGCCGCTCCAGCAGCAGATCGGTGCCGACCCGGGCGACGGGGAGGCCGTACAGGGCGGAGGCGGTGAGCAGGGCGGTGGAGAAGCAGCCGACGACCAGCGCGGGACGCATCCGCTGGTACAGCACCTCGGCGAGGACCGGGGTGTCGAGGACGGTCAGGTCCACCCCGAGCTTCTCGGCCTCCTGCTCCAGGGTGCGGGTGAAGCGGGCCGGCGCGGTGGGGTGCGGCTTGAACACCACGGTGCGGTGCCCGAGCCCGACGGCCCCCTTGAGCATCCGTACGTGCAGGTCCTCCTCCTGCTCGGCGGTGAGGATGTCCAGCGCGGACAGGTACTGGCCGAGCAGCAGCGCGGGCTCCTCCGCCTCGGGCAGGCCGTCGCCGAGGGGGGCGAGTTCGGCCAGCACCTTGGTGAAGGCCGCGGTGGGCACGATCTCCCCCGGGACGCCGAACTCGGTGAGCAGCAGCGGTTCGAGGCCCGGCACCAGGTCGAGGTGGAGCACCCGGTCCACCCGGGTGCCGACCAGCGGGTCGATCTTGTTGCGGGTGGGCCCGTAGCTCATCAGGCCGTCGGCGTAGACGGTGACGGGGGCGCCGGTGAAGATCTGGGCGAGCGCGAGCGAGGGGTTGACCTGGATCGACTCGACGGCCAGCTCGACGTCGTCGTCGCCGAGTCGCCACTCGTGGCGCAGATACCGCTCCCACAGCGGCAGGTCGTCCGGCCGGGGCGCCCAGCCGCCGGGGTGGAAGGGGAAGATCGCCTCGTTGTACGACAGCACGTCGTCGAACCGGTCGCGCAGCCGCTCGAAGCCGGGCATCGCATCGAGCCCCGGAGTGGTCTCCGGGGTGGCCGCGTTGTTGCAGACCAGCAGGATCCGGCGGTCGGCGGGGCGGAAGCAGCCGGAGTCCAGGGCGGCGGCGAGCGTGGCCGTGCCGTACAGCGTCGACGCCTGGAAGATCTGGGTGGTCACGCGGCGACCCCCGCGGGGGCGGGCCGGCGGCGCAGCCGGCGCAGCCGGGTGGCGCGCTGGAGGTCCATGGAGTCCAGCGCCTCGTCCAGCACGTCCTGCGGCATGCGCCGCAGGGCCGCGGCGCTCAGGGATTTCAGTTTCTTCGCCACCGCCGGCTCGAACCTTTCGATGGATCCCAGGTGATGGGAAATGATGGCGCAATAGGTGCGCACGGCCTTCGGCAGCAGGGCCCCGGCCTCCGGGTCCTCGGCGGTTTCCGCGACCACCTGGTCGAACGCGCGAATGAAATCGAGTTGCCGGACATCACCGATCTGGGTGAGTGACGAGGCGACTCCGCGCCGGTAGAACACGCCGAGCAGACTCACCGCGGCGAAGGATTCCGCCTCCCGGTGCAGTTTCCAGATCCACGGCCGGTCCTCGGCCGTGCGCAGCCCGTCCGTGAAGTGCAGCAGGCCCCTGTCCACCAGGCGGCGGTGGTAGATCCCCGCCCAGGCGTAGGCGTAGTCCACGGAGGTGGACCGGTCGGCGGGCAGGATCGCCGCGCGCGGGTCCAGCACCGTGTTCCGCCGGCCGACCGGCACCCGGTGCACGGTCCTCGCCCGTGCCGTGCACTGCACGTGGTCGGTGCGCAGGAAGTCGCAGCCCAACTCGTCCATGGCCGCGACCAGCCGCGGGTAGTGGCCGGCGGCGAGCCAGTCGTCGCCGTCCAGGAACGTCAGGTACTGGCCGCGCGCCCGGTCGATCCCGGTGTTGCGGGCGGTCGCCAGCCCCCCGTTCCGTTCGTGGCGGACGAGGACGGCGCCCGGCAGCTCGCGCTCCGCGCGCGCGAGGATCTCTGGTGTCCCGTCGCGCGAACAGTCGTCGACGAGAATGAATTCGAAGTCCTCACGCGCGTTCGCGCCGAGACTCCTCAGGGTGTCGGGCGCGTATTGCTGCACGTTGTAGAACGGCACGATGACGGAGAGCTTGACCACGTCAGGGACGTTAGGGGGAAGCCCGTCATGTGTCTTGACGCTCTCCTTGATGCCAGGTGAACGACGCGTGGCGAAGCTGTGAACCGGGTCTTTTTCCGGCGCCTTCACGAGCCGATTCGCCATTCGGCGATGTGCTGTTAACCGTTTGTTGCATTCAGGTTGGGCGGAACCTCGGAATGCCTTCCTAGCGTCTTCGGCGTGCCAGTCAGTGCAACGAAGTCCCTGCGGGTCGCCGTCCTCGCGGATTCCGACACCCGGTGGAAGTGGGGCGCGCTCACCGCGCAGCGCGTCACTCCCACGGGCGACGGTCTCCGGCTCGACGGCTACCTCCTGCGGGGCCGAGCCACGCCCACCGCCCGCCAGTTGACGGAAGTCGGCGTTCAGCCGGACTCGCTCCGCGAGGTCACCGGCGCCGAGTTCCTGCGCGTCATGGACGAGGAGTCCTACGACGTGCTCGTCCTCGCGCTGGTCGGCGGCGGGGTGCAGGCCATGCTGCACGGGCTGCGGAACGTGTGGGGCGGCTCGGGCCGGCGTCCCGTGGTCGTCACCGGCTACGTCGGCGTCGTCTACGAGAAGCTCGCCGACGGGCTGCTGCTGCGGCACGGCGCCGACCTCGTCCTCGCCAACTCCCGTGCCGACGCGGAGCGTTTCCGGACCGTGTACGAGGGAGTGGGCGCCGACGCCACGGCCGTCACCGAGGTCGCGCTGCCGTTCCTCGGCGGGGAGCCGTACACCGGCGAACACGACCCCTACACCGTCGTGTTCGCCGCCCAGCCCTCCGTCCCGGACAGCCGCAAGGACCGCGCGTACCTGCTCGACCGGCTGATCCAGCACGCCCGCAGGCACCCCGAGCGCGAGGTGCTGCTGAAGCTGCGCTCCCGGCCCGGCGAGCACACCACCCACATCGAGGAACTGCCCTACCAGAAGCTGGTCCAGGGCAAGGACCTGCCCGCCAACCTGCGCCTGGTGTACGGCCACATGGGCGAGGTGCTGGACCGCACCGACCTGCTGGTCACGGTCAGCTCCACGGCCGCACTCGAAGCACTCCACCGCCGCATCCCGACGGCCGTCCTGACCGACCTGGGGGTGCGCGAGGTGCTCGGCAACCACCACTTCACCGGCTCCGGGTGCCTCGCCTCCTGGGACCAGCTCGACGCCGGGCACCGCCCCGCGCCGGACGCGACCTGGGTGGCCCGGCAGGGCGTCGCGCCCGGCGGGGAGGGCTCGTACGCCACCGCCTTCGACGCGGCCCGCGCACGCATCGCCGGGCTGCTCGAACGGCCGGGCGGCCTGCCGCCGCTGAACCCCTACTACACACCCGAGACCGCGCCCGGCTACCTGCCCGGCATCCTCGCCCGCCACCACCTCGGCCCCGACGGCGCCCCGCTGCCCGGCGCACCCGCCGCCGACAAGGCACCCGGCCCCGTCCGCCAGATCGTGCGCCGGGCCGCGCGCGGCGCCTACCGCCACGGCGTGCAGCGCGTGGCCCCCGTGATCCGACGAATGGGAGAGCTGTGAGCGACCGGATCCCACGGCAAGGAGTGGACCTCATGACCGACGCCGACCACGACGCCCCCGCGGTGCGCCGCGTGCTCGCGGTGATCCCGGCACGCGGCGGCTCCAAGGGCGTCCCCGCCAAGAACCTCGCCCCCGTCGGCGGCGTCCCGCTGGTGGCCCGCGCGGTCCGCGAGTGCCGCGCCGCCCGGCTGGTGACCGACGTGGTCGTCTCCACCGACGACCCGGCCATCGCCGCCGCAGCCCGGCAGGCCGGCGCCGAGGTCGTGCTGCGCCCCGCCGCCATCGCCGGCGACACCGCCACCTCCGAGGCCGCCGTCCTGCACGCCATGGACGCGCACGAGGCCCTGCACGGCGCGGCCGTCCACGCGGTGCTGCTGGTGCAGTGCACCAGCCCGTTCCTCCTGCGCGAGGACATAGACGCCGTCGCCGCCGCGGTGATCGAACACGGCGCGGACACCGCGCTCACCGTCGCGCCGTTCCACGGCTTCGTCTGGCGCGACTGCGCCGACGAGCTCCCGGCGCGCCCCGCGGCGGACGCGGCCCGCCCGGTCACCGCGTCCGGCACCGCCGCCGCGGTCGCGGCGGCGGACGGCCCCGGAGCCGCGCCGGCCGGCGGCGGCTACGGCGTGAACCACGACAAGTCCTTCCGCCCCCGCCGCCAGGACCGCCCCCAGGACCTGCTGGAGACCGGCGCCGCCTACGCGATGGACGCGGCAGGCTTCCGCGAGCACCGGCACCGCTTCTTCGGCCGCACCGAGCCGGTCCGCACCGACCCCGCCCGGGTGCTGGAGATCGACGACCCGCACGACCTGGCCCGCGCCCGCGCGCTCGCGCCCCTGTTCGACGCGGACCGGCCCGGTTCGCTCCCCACCTACGACGACATCGACGCCGTCGTCCTCGACTTCGACGGCACCCAGACCGACGACCGGGTGCTGATCGACTCCGACGGACGGGAGTTCGTCTCCGTGCACCGCGGCGACGGACTCGGCATCGCGGCCCTCCGCCGGAGCGGCCTGAAGATGCTGATCCTGTCCACGGAACAGAACCCGGTGGTCGCCGCCCGCGCCCGGAAGCTGAAGCTCCCGGTGCTGCACGGCATCGACCGCAAGGACCTCGCCCTCAAGCAGTGGTGCGAGGAGCAGGGCATCGCGCCGGAGCGCGTGCTCTACGTCGGCAACGACGTCAACGACCTCCCGTGCTTCGCCCTCGTCGGCTGGCCCGTGGCGGTCGGAAGCGCCCACGACGTCGTACGCGGCGCCGCACGCGCGGTCACCACCCTCCCCGGCGGTGACGGCGCGATCCGAGAGATCGCCAGCTGGATCCTCGGCCCCTCTCTCGATTCCCTCCCCAAGTAAGGACATCCCCTGATGAGCACCAACTCCCGTCTGCGTACGTTCGGTTCGCGCGAGGTCGGCCCCGGCCGCCCCGTCTACATCTGCGGCGAGATCGGCATCAACCACAACGGTGAGCTGGAGAACGCGTTCAAGCTGATCGACGTGGCCGCCGAGGCCGGCTGCGACGCCGTGAAGTTCCAGAAGCGCACCCCGGAGATCTGCACCCCGCGCGACCAGTGGGACATCGAGCGCGACACCCCCTGGGGCCGGATGACCTACATCGACTACCGCCACCGCGTCGAGTTCGGCGAGGACGAGTACCGCCAGATCGACGAGTACTGCAAGGAGAAGGGGATCGACTGGTTCGCCTCCCCGTGGGACACCGAGGCCGTCGCCTTCCTGGAGAAGTTCGACGTCCCCGCCCACAAGGTGGCCTCCGCCTCCCTGACCGACGACGAGCTGCTGCGCGCCCTGCGCGCCACCGGCCGCGCGGTCATCCTCTCCACCGGCATGTCCACCCCGAAGCAGATCCGCCACGCGGTCGAGGTCCTCGGCAGCGACAACATCCTCATGTGCCACGCCACCTCGACCTACCCGGCCAAGGCCGAGGAGCTGAACCTCCGCGTGATCAACACGCTGGAGAAGGAGTTCCCGAACGTCCCGATCGGCTACTCCGGCCACGAGACCGGCCTGCAGACCACGCTCGCCGCGGTCGCCCTCGGCGCCACCTTCGTCGAGCGCCACATCACCCTCGACCGCGCCATGTGGGGCTCCGACCAGGCCGCGTCCGTGGAGCCGCAGGGCCTCACGCGCCTGGTGCGCGACATCCGCACGATCGAGGCCTCCCTCGGCGACGGCGTCAAGAAGGTCTACGACTCCGAGCTCGGCCCGATGAAGAAGCTGCGCCGCGTCAGCGGTGTCGTCGCCGAGGCGGAGATCGCGGCGGCCGCGGGCGAGCCGGTCACGGTCTGAGCGCCCCCATCGCCTGACGGATGCCCTACGACGGGACGGTCGCACGCCGATGAGCCCCCGCGCCGGTCACGCCGGCCACCCCGCCCGCACGCTCGCTTTCGTGGAGAGCCCGGTACAGCTGCTGAACGTACTGGAGTGGGCACACCTGCGCGGCCTGCGCGGCGCCGACCCGGCCGGACCACCGGCCCCGCGCCCGCGGCCGACGGCCCCGTCCGGCCCCGCGGGCGCGGACGCGGCGGCGGTCCCGTCCGGCTCGGCCGTCCCGTCCGGTCCCGCGGGCGCGGACTCGGCTGACTCCGCGGACTCGGCGGTCCCGTCCGGCCCCGGGGCTGCGGCCCCGGCGGTCCCGTCCGGCCACGCGGCCCCGGCCACGGCCGCCGTGCCCCCGCAGGTGCGGCGCACGGCGGGGGCACGCGGCGGGCTGCCGGGCGAGGGCTCGGAGCTGACCGTCGTCGTACTGGCCCCGACCGACCCCATGACCCGGGGCCAGCTGCGCCGCATGGCCGACCTGGCCCGTGACGAGGGGTACCGGGTGCGCTGGGAGGAGGCGCGGGGCGGCACGACCGCACCCTTCCACACCATCGGCGGTCTGGCCGGCCCGCTGCGCCGCGCCGACCGGATCGTCATGGGCGATCCCTTCTCCCGCTACGTGCAGCTGCTGCTCACCATCACCCGCGCCCGCGACCTGGTGGTCGTGGACGACGGAACCGCGACGATGGAGTTCGTCGCCCAGCTCGCCCGCGGGGAGCGGCTGGTGCGCTGGCACCGCAAGGGCGGCCGCCCCGGCCCCCGCGACCTGCTCTTCGCCCCCGTCTCCTCCTCGGCCCGCCGCCGCCTCACCCCGAGCGGCCGCCGCAGGGTCGAGGTCTTCTCCTCCATGCCGGTGACGGAGACCCCCGAAGGGGTCACGGTCACCGCCAACGACTTCGCCTGGACCCGGGCCCGCTTCGGGCCGCCCCGCATCACCCGGGGCGCCGACATGGTCGGCACCTCCCTGGTGGAGACCGGGGTGGTGGACGGCGACCGCTATCTGGAGGCCGTCCGCGACCTGGCCAAGGCGCACGGCGCCACCCGCTACTTCGCGCACCGCCGCGAGAACACCGGCAAACTGCACCGGCTGGCCGCCGAGACGGGTCTGGAGATCGTCCGCCCGGACCTCCCCCTGGAGCTGATCGCCCGCCGGGGCCCCATCGGCCGCACCATCCTCAGCTTCCCCTCCACCGTCGTCCACACCCTGCCCCTCGCCCTGGCCGGCACCGGCGTCCGCGTCGCGGTGTGCGACATCGACCCCGGCTGGCTCACCCAGAACGCCTCCCCGCGGGCCCAGGGCTTCCTGTCGGGGGTCACGGGCACGGCGCGGGACGTCCACCGGCTGGCGGCGGTGGCCCTGGCCTGAGACCGCCCGGCCGGACCTCAGGAAGCCGGGTCCGGTCGGTGGACACGCCGAGCGGGAACCGGGGTAGGCATGGTATGCGTGGAAGAGGAAACAGAGGTTTTACCCATCGAAGTTTGCCGCCATGCGCCCGACGGCCAGATTTTCTTCCCCTAACAGGTTGAACTTTTGTTGATCGAGGGTCAGTTGACCGCCCGGGCGTCCTACCCTTCAGAGGGTGAACCAAGTGATGTCCCGAGAGTCCGAGGCCGATATCCCCGGAGACGTGCTCCCCGGCGTGCTCAGCGAGTCCCTGCACGCCGAACTGGTCGCGTTCCGACGCGACTTGCACATGCACCCCGAACTGGGAAACCAGGAGTTCCGCACCACCGCCGCGATCAAGGAGCGGCTGGAGCAGGCCGGGCTGCGCCCCCGCGTCCTGGCCACCGGAACCGGCCTCCTCTGTGACATCGGGCTCCCGGAGGGCACCCGCCCCTCAGTGCCGATGCTCGCCCTGCGGGCCGACATCGACGCCCTGCCCATCCCGGACACCAAGGCGGACTGCCCGTACCGGTCCACCGTGCCCGACCGCGCCCACGCCTGCGGCCACGACGTGCACACCACCGTGGTGCTCGGCGCCGGGCTCGTCCTCGCCGACCTGCACGCCAAGGGGCTGCTGTCGCGCCCGGTGCGGCTGGTCTTCCAGCCCGCCGAGGAGGTGCTGCCCGGCGGCGCGCTCGGCGCCATCGGCGACGGCGCGCTCGACGACGTCGGCCGGATCCTCGCCGTGCACTGCGACCCCAAGGTCGACGCCGGCCGGATCGGACTCAGGCACGGGCCGATCACCAGCGCCTGCGACCGCCTCGAGGTCGCCCTCGACGGCCCCGGCGGCCACACCGCCCGCCCGCACCTCACCACCGACCTGGTCACCGCGGTCGCCCGGGTCGCCGTCGACGTGCCCGCGATCGTCGCCCGGCGCGTCGACACCCGGGCCGGTCTCGCCCTGACCTGGGGGCGGATCGAGTCGGGCCACGCCCCGAACGTCGTCCCGCAGCACGCCGAGCTGTCCGGCACCGTCCGCTGCCTGGACCTCGACGCCTGGCGCGAGGCCCCCGACATCGTGCACGCGGCCATCGACGAGGTCGCCACCCTGCACCGGGCCAAGTCGGAGATCAACTACGTCCGGGGCGTGCCGCCGGTGGTCAACGACCGGGAGTCCACCGAACTGCTGCGCCGGGCCATGGTCGCCCGGCGCGGGATGCGCTCGGTGGAGAGCACGGCGCAGAGCCTGGGCGGCGAGGACTTCTCCTGGTACCTGGAGAACGTGCCCGGCGCCATGGCCCGCCTCGGCGTCCGGGTTCCCGGCGACCGGGTGGGGCGCGATCTGCACCAGGGCGACTTCGACGCCGACGAGCACGCGATCACGGTCGGCGTGGAGATGTTCACGGCCGCCGCGATGCTGGAGGCCCCGTAGACGGGCGGCCTCCGCCACGGCGGAGCGCGGGGCGGAGGGGTGCCGTCAGGTGCCCTTCGTCCCTTCGTGTCACCCCGCTGTAACCCGCGGCGGCCGGCTCCGGCCCGGAGTCGGCACGAATCGATAACGGCCGGGAGGAACACCGTTCCCCTCCCCTTCTACGCGCGTTACTGTGCGCCGAATCGCCACCACTGGCGGCACATTGGGGACAGCGGCCCGTGACGGCGCCGTGGGGATGAAGGAGTGCTTGCTGTGCGTCTGCTCTCTCGGAAGATGTCCCGGAGAACGAGGTTCTCCCAAGCTGCGGTGGCCGTCACGGTCGTCGCCCTCGCGGCCGCCGGGTGCGGCAAGTCCAGCACCGACTCCGCCACCTCGTCCTCCAAGGACGGCAAGTACTCCGGCAAGGGCATCGGTCTCGCCTACGACATCGGCGGCAAGGGCGACCAGTCCTTCAACGACGCCGCCTACGCCGGTTTCAAGAAGGCCCAGGACGAGTTCAAGATCGGCGGCCGGGACATCGAGCCGCAGGCCAACGAGTCCGACGCGGACAAGATCCAGCGCCTGGAGACCCTGGCCAAGGCCGGCTACAACCCCGTCATCGGTGTCGGCTTCGCGTACGCGCCGGCCGTGAAGCAGGTCGCCACCAAGTACCCGAAGGTCACCTTCGGCATCATCGACGACAACACCATCCAGGCGAAGAACGTCGCCGACATGGTCTTCCACGAGGAGCAGGCCTCGTACCTGGCGGGCGTGGCCGCCGCCAAGGCCACCAAGAAGCACCACATCGGCTTCATCGGCGGCGTGGACATCCCGCTGATCCACAAGTTCGAGGCCGGCTTCGACCAGGGCGCCAAGTCGGTCGACCCGAAGATCAAGATCGAGTCGCAGTACCTGACCCAGACCCCGGCCGAGGGTGGCTTCTCCAGCCCGGACAAGGGTGAGAACGCGGCCAACGGCCAGATCGACGCGGGCGCCGACGTGATCTACCACGCGGCCGGCCTCTCCGGCCAGGGCGTGATCAAGTCAGCCGCCGAGCACAAGGTGTGGGCCGTCGGCGTCGACTCCGACCAGTACCAGCAGAGCGCGCTGGCCAAGTACAAGGACTACATCCTCGGCTCGGCCCTGAAGAACGTGGGCGGCGCGGTCTACGACGTGGCCAAGTCGGTCTACGACGGCAAGCCGCTCAGCGGCGAGGTCCGCGGCGACCTGAAGTCCGGCGGGGTGGGCTTCGCCGACTCCAACCCGAAGTACAAGGCGCTGCCCGGCGTGGCCGCGGCCGTGGACAAGGCCAAGCAGGACATCATCAGCGGCAAGATCACGGTGAACACCAAGTGATCTGACCCCGCCCGAGCGCCCGCCCGGCGCCGTCGTTCCAGGTACGCCCCTTGCCTCCTGCAAGGGGCGTACTGCTGTACGTAACCTTGGGCAGTGACTGTGGCCACAGCTCGATAACGGACCGGACATTGGGGGTTTTCCGACAGGTCTACGCGCGTTACGCTGCGGCGGAACCAGCGCCTGGTTTGGGCGCTTGCACAAAGGAGTCTCGTTCCATGCGCCGGGTGTCCCGTATCACGATTGCAGGCGTTGCGACCGCAGCGCTGGCCGTCACCGTCTCTGCTTGTGGCAGCTCGTCCTCCTCGTCCTCCACCGAGGGCAAGTCCAAGGGCATCGGCCTGGCGTACGACGTCGGCGGCAAGGGTGACCAGTCCTTCAACGACGCCGCCTACGCGGGCCTGCAGAAGGCCCAGAAGGACTTCGGGGTCGGCGCCCGGGACGTCGAGCCGCAGGACAACGAGACGGACGCGGACAAGACCCAGCGCCTGGAGACCCTGGCCAAGGCCGGCTACAACCCGGTCATCGGTGTCGGCTTCGCCTACGCGGGCGCCGTGAAGGAGGCCGCGACGAAGTTCCCGAAGGTCACCTTCGGCATCATCGACGACAACCAGACCCAGGCCAAGAACGTCGCCGACATGGTCTTCCACGAGGAGCAGTCCTCGTACCTCGCCGGTGTCGCGGCCGCCAAGGCGACCAAGAAGAACCACATCGGCTTCATCGGCGGCGTGGACGTCCCGCTGATCCACAAGTTCGAGGCCGGCTACATCGAGGGTGCCAAGTCGGTCAACCCGAAGATCAAGGTCGAGTCGCAGTACCTGACCCAGACCGCCCAGGAGGGTGGCTTCTCCAGCCCGGACAAGGGTGAGAACGCCGCCAACGGCCAGATCGACGCGGGCGCCGACGTGCTGTACGCCGCCGCCGGCCTCTCCGGCCAGGGCGTGATCAAGTCCGCCGCCGAGCACAAGGTGTGGGCCATCGGCGTCGACTCCGACCAGTACAACCAGCAGGCGCTGGCCAAGTACAAGGACTACATCCTGACCTCGGCCCTGAAGAACGTCGAGGGCGCGGTCTACGACCTGTCCAAGTCCGTCATCAAGGACAAGAAGCCGCTCGCCGGTGAGATCCGCGGCTCCCTGGAGAACGGCGGTGTCGGCCTGGCCGACTCCAACCCGACCTTCAAGAACAACGCCGACATGCAGGCCGCGATCAAGAAGGCCGAGGCCGGCATCAAGGACGGCAGCATCAAGGTGAAGACCTCCTGACGATCTAGGTCAGAAGCCTTGGCCAACAGAGCGCTGTAATGGCAGCGTTACGGCCACGGAACGGGGTGCGGAGAGGATGACCTGCCCGCACCCCGTTCGCGCGGCAGAATGCTCGGAACGGATCGGATACTTGCGCGGGACGACTGTCCCTGATCAAGACCGGTCAGGTCCGGGCACTATTTAAAGCAGGGGCGCTACGCGCGTAGAGCGGCCCCTTTCCCGAGGAGAGTGCGCCATCGACGCGTCCAGCAGCCCTCCGCTCACCGCTCAGTCGACCGTCGCGGTAGAGCTCGCGGGCATCACGAAGCGATTTCCGGGTGTGGTGGCCAACCACGACATCCATCTGACGGTCCGCAAGGGCACCGTGCACGCCCTCGTCGGCGAGAACGGCGCCGGCAAGTCGACCCTGATGAAGATCCTCTACGGCATGCAGAAGCCGGACGAGGGCACCATCGCCGTCGACGGCGAGCAGGTCAGCTTCTCCAGCCCGGCCGACGCCATCGTCCGCGGCATCGGCATGGTCCACCAGCACTTCATGCTGGCCGACAACCTGACCGTGCTGGAGAACGTGGTGCTCGGCAGCGAGAAGCTGCACGGCATCGGCGGCGGCGCCCGCAAGAAGATCAAGGAGATCTCCGACCGCTACGGCCTCGGCATCCGCCCGGACGCCCTGGTCGAGGACCTCGGCGTGGCCGACCGCCAGCGCGTGGAGATCCTCAAGGTCCTCTTCCGCGGCGCGCGCACCCTGATCCTCGACGAGCCGACCGCCGTGCTCGTCCCGCAGGAGGTCGACGCGCTCTTCGACAACCTGCGCGAGCTGAAGGCCGAGGGCCTGTCGGTCATCTTCATCTCCCACAAGCTGGGCGAGGTGCTGTCCGTCGCCGACGACATCACCGTCATCCGGCGCGGCACGACCGTCGGGACCGCGGTCCCCGCCGAGACCACCCCGCGCCAGCTCGCCGAGCTGATGGTCGGCAGCGAGCTGCCCACCCCGGAGACCGCCGAGTCCACGGTCACCGAGCGTGCGGTGCTGGAGGTCAGGAACCTCACCGTGCACGCCCGCGGCGCCGTCTCCATGGGCACCGAGGAGGAGCCGTCCGCCGGGGGCCTCACCGAGTTCGCGCCGGCCGGCGCGGTCAAGAAGGTCCTCGACGACGTCACCTTCACCATCCACGCCGGTGAGGTCATGGGCATCGCCGGCGTCGAGGGCAACGGCCAGACCGAGCTGATCGACGCGCTGATCGGCACCAAGCACGCCGACTCCGGGCAGATCGTCTTCCTCGGCGAGGACATCACCCCCTGGGCCACCCGAAAGCGCCGGGAGTCCGGCGTCGGCTACATCCCCGAGGACCGTCACCGCCAGGGTCTGCTGCTGGAGTCCCCGCTCTGGGAGAACCGCATCCTCGGCCACGTCACCGAGAAGCCCAACGCCAAGGGCTTCTGGCTGAACCCCAAGGGCGCCCAGGCCGACACCCGCCGGATCGTCGAGGAGTACGACGTCCGCACCCCCGGCATCGACGTCACCGCGGCCTCCCTGTCCGGCGGCAACCAGCAGAAGCTGATCGTCGGCCGCGAGATGAGCCACGACCCCAAGTTCCTGATCGCCGCCCACCCCACCCGCGGTGTGGACGTCGGTGCCCAGGCGCAGATCTGGGACCGCATCCGCGAGGCCCGCCGCGAGGGCCTGGCCGTGCTGCTGATCTCCGCCGACCTCGACGAGCTGATCGGCCTGTCGGACACCCTGCGCGTCATCTACGACGGCAGGCTGGTCGCCGACGCCGACCCGGCCACCATCACGCCGGAGGAGCTCGGCACGGCCATGACGGGTGCCGCGTCCGGTCACCTGGAGCACGAAGAGACCGCCCCCGAGGGCGCCGACAACGCCGGTCCGGAGGACGAGGCCCGATGAAGAAGTTCGACAAGGAGCGGGTGCTCGTCGCGGTGGCCGGACCGGTCATCGCGATCGTCCTGGCGATCGTGCTGACCTCGGTGGTCCTGCTCGCCTCGGGCAAGAACCCGATCGAGCCCTATGTCCTGATGCTGCAGCAGCTGCCGTACTCGGACATCCAGGTGCTGATCATCAACCAGGCGTCGCTGTACTACATCGCCGCCATCGCGGTCGCCCTCGGCTTCCGCATGAACCTGTTCAACATCGGTGTCGACGGCCAGTACCGCCTCGCCGCGGTGATGACCGCCGTCGTCGGCGCGCACGTGGCCCTGCCCGGCGTCCTCCAGATCCCGCTGCTGCTGATCGTCGCCATGGCCACCGGCGCCTTCTGGGCCGGCATCGCCGGTGTCCTGAAGGTCACCCGCGGCGTCAGCGAGGTCGTCGCGACGATCATGCTGAACTCGATCGCCACCGCCGTCATCGGCTACGTCACCCTCACCGACGTGTGGGGCGTGCAGGTCGGCGACAACGTGACGACCGGCGTGATGAAGAAGTCCGGCTGGTTCCCGGGCATCAACCTCGGCTCGGACGTCGGCGAGATCTACGGCCTGGTCTTCCTCGCCGTCGTGCTCGGCATCGGCTACTGGGTGGTGCTCAACCGCACCCGCTTCGGCTTCGACCTGCGCGCCACCGGCGCCTCGGAGACCGCCGCCGCGGCCTCCGGTGTCGACGCCAAGCGCATGGTGCTGGTCTCCATGCTGATCTCCGGCGCCATCGCGGGCCTGGCCGGCCTGCCGCTGCTGCTCGGTGACACCCACACCTACAGCCTGAGCTTCCCCGCCGGCCTCGGCTTCACCGCCATCGGCATCGCCCTGCTCGGCCGCAACAACCCCGGCGGCATCGCGCTCGCCGCCCTGCTGTGGGCCTTCCTCGACAAGGCCTCGCCCGCCCTGGACTACGCGACCCCCGTGGCGTACGACAAGGAGATCGCCACGATCATGCAGGGCCTGATCGTCTTCGCGGTCGTCATCTCGTACGAGGCCGTACGGCAGTGGGGCCTGCGCCGCCAGCAGAAGCGGGTCGGCGCGGAGCTGGCCGCGGCCGCCGCTCAGAACACCAAGAAGGAGGTGGCGGCCTGATGTCCACCGCGACCATCGCCAAGCCGCAGGCGAAGCAGCCCGGCAAGGGCGGCCGCCGAATGTCGCTCCCGGTACTCCTGCTGGTCATCGCGGGCGTGCTGGTGCTGACCTCGATCGTCCGTCTGATCACCGGTGCGGACGGCATCACCTCGGTCGGGCAGATGTCGACCGCGCTGCAGCTCGCCGTGCCGATCGGCCTCGCGGGCCTCGGCGGCCTGTGGGCCGAGCGCGCGGGCGTCGTCAACATCGGCCTCGAGGGCATGATGATCCTCGGCACCTGGTTCGGCGCCTGGGCCGGCTACCAGTGGGGGCCCTGGGCCGGCATCGCCTTCGGCATCATCGGCGGCGCGCTCGGCGCCGTCCTGCACGCCATCGCCACCGTCACGTTCAACGTCAACCACATCGTCTCCGGTGTGGCGCTGAACATCCTGGCCCTCGGCGTGACCCGCTACCTGTCGAAGTTCACCTTCGCCGACGCCCCCCAGGGCTCCACCAAGCAGTCACCGCCGATCGACTCGCTCGGCGAGTTCAGCATCCCGGGCCTGTCGGACTGGCTGAACACGCTGAACGGCAAGCACTGGTTCCTGGTCTCCGACATCGCCGGCCTGCTCGGCGGCCTGGTCACCGACCTGTCGCCGCTGACCGTCATCGCGGTCGCGCTCGTCCCGCTGACCTGGTGGGTGCTGTGGCGCACCGCGTTCGGCCTGCGCCTGCGCTCCTGCGGTGAGAACCCGGTGGCGGCCGAGTCCCTCGGCGTCAACGTGTACAAGTACAAGTACATCGCCGTGATCATCTCCGGTGGCTTCGCCGGCCTCGGCGGCGCGTTCCTGTCGATCGTCGCGTCCAACGTGTACCTCGACGGCCAGACGGCCGGCCGCGGCTACATCGGTCTCGCCGCGATGATCTTCGGCAACTGGATGCCGGGCGGCCTCGCCCTCGGCGCCGGCCTGTTCGGCTACACCGACAGCCTCAACCTGCGCGGCGGCACCACCAACGTGCACGCCCTGATCCTGCTGGTGGCGATCCTGCTGGTGGTCGGCGCCGCCTACCTGGCCTGGCGCAAGAAGTACGTCCCGGCCGTCGTCACCGTCGTCGTCGCGGCCCTGATGTTCCTCTGGTACAGCTCCACCAACGAGGTCCCGCGGCAGCTCGTGACGGCGACCCCGTACATCGTCACGCTGCTCGTCCTGTCGCTGTCCGCGCAGAAGCTGCGCATGCCGAAGGCGGACGGCCTGCCGTACCGGAAGGGGCAGGGCAAGTGACCCCCGCGCCGGCCGGCTTCGACTGGGAGGCGTTGCGGGCCGAGGCGCGGGAGGCCATGTCCCACGCCTACGCCCCCTACTCGGGCTACCCGGTCGGCGTGGCCGCCCTGGTCGACGACGGGCGCACGGTCACCGGCTGCAACGTGGAGAACGCCTCCTACGGGCTCGGCCTGTGCGCCGAGTGCGGGCTGGTCTCGCAGCTCCAGCGCACGGGCGGCGGCCGCCTCACGCACTTCACCTGCGTGGACGGCACGGGCGCGCTGCTCGTCCCGTGCGGCCGCTGCCGCCAGCTGCTGTACGAGTTCGGCGGGCCCGAGCTGCTGCTCGACACCCCGGCGGGCGTTCTCCCGCTCGCCGAGATGCTGCCCCAGGCCTTCGGCCCGGACCATCTCACCAAGTAACTCCCGTACGGCCCCCCTGACCCGTTCAGGGGGGCCGTGCACTTCGCACCTCCCGGAAGGAAAGTCATGGCCATGGACGCCATCTCCGTCATCCGCAGCAAGCGGGACCGCGGTGAGCTGACCGACGAGCAGATCGACTGGGTCATCGACGCGTACACCCGCGGCGAGGTCGCCGACTACCAGATGGCCGCGCTCAACATGGCGATCCTGCTCAACGGCATGAACCGCCGCGAGATCTCCCGCTGGACCGCGGCCATGATCGCCTCCGGCGAGCGCATGGACTTCTCCTCGCTGTCCCGCCCGACGGCGGACAAGCACTCCACCGGCGGCGTCGGCGACAAGATCACCCTCCCGCTGGCCCCGCTCGTCGCGGCCTGCGGCGCGGCCGTTCCCCAGCTCTCGGGCCGCGGCCTCGGCCACACCGGCGGAACCCTGGACAAGCTGGAGTCCATCCCTGGCTGGCGCGCGCTGCTCTCCAACGAGGAGATGCTGCACGTCCTGGACACCACGGGCGCGGTGATCTGCGCGGCGGGCGACGGCCTCGCCCCCGCCGACAAGAAGCTGTACGCCCTGCGCGACGTCACCGGCACCGTCGAGGCGATCCCGCTGATCGCCTCCTCGATCATGTCGAAGAAGATCGCCGAGGGCACCGGCTCGCTGGTCCTGGACGTGAAGGTCGGCAGCGGCGCCTTCATGAAGACGATCGAGGACGCGCGGGAGCTGGCCTCCACGATGGTCGGCCTCGGCACCGACCACGGCGTGAAGACGGTCGCGCTCCTGACGGACATGGCCACCCCCCTCGGCCTGACCGCGGGCAACGCCCTGGAGGTCCGCGAGTCGGTCGAGGTCCTGGCCGGCGGCGGTCCCGCGGACGTCGTCGAGCTGACGGTGGCGCTGGCCCGCGAGATGCTGGACGCGGCCGGGGTCAAGGACGCCGACCCGGCGAAGGCGCTGGCCGACGGCTCCGCGATGGACGTCTGGCGGCGGATGATCGCGGCCCAGGGCGGCGACCCGGACGCCGAGCTGCCCACGTCGAAGGAGCAGCACGTCATCAAGGCGCCGTCCGCCGGCGTGCTGACCCGCCTGGACGCCTACGACATCGGCGTCGCCGCCTGGCGTCTCGGCGCGGGCCGCGCCCGCAAGGAGGACCCGGTGCAGGCCGCCGCGGGCGTCGAGATGCACGCCAAGCCGGGCGACACGGTGACCGCGGGCCAGCCCCTGCTGACCCTGCACACCGACACCCCGGAGCGCTTCGACTACGCCCTCCAGGCGATCGAGGGCTCCTACGACATCGCGGCCGCGGGCACCGACTTCACGGCCTCCCCGGTGGTGCTGGAGCGTATCGCCTGATCAGCAGTTTTCGAGTTCGGGTGAAGGGGATCGGTGGAGCCGCACCGGTCCCCTTCGGCCTGCCGGGATCGGTGACGCCCCGACAGGAGACCGCCGTGAGCGCATCCACCGTCACCCGGGCCCCCGGCCGGAACGACCTCACCCCAGCACCGCCGCCACCCCCACCAGCACCGGTACCGACACCACCGTCGACAGCAGGATCGACTCGCGGGCCAGGGACTCGGCCACCCGGTAGCGGCTGGCGTACGTGAACAGGTTCTGGGCGGCCGGGAGGGCCGAGGTGACCACCACGTCCAGCAGGGTGGCGCCGTGCAGGGCGAAGACGCCCTGCGCCAGCAGCCATGCCACCAGGGGCTGGCCGAGCGACTTCAGCGTCACCGACAGCAGGACCGGCCGCCGGTCCCGGCCGCGGCCGGGGAGCGCTTTGCCGTGCAGGGACATGCCGAAGGCCAGCAGGGCCGCCGGGACGGACATGTTGCCGATCAGGGTGAGCGGGCTCATCAGCGGGCCCGGGAGCCGCCACCCCGCCGCCGACACCAGGACCCCGGACAGCGAGCCCACGGCGATCGGGTTGCGCAGCGGGGTCAGCAGGCGCCGCCACACCGTGCCCTTCCCGCCCGTGCCGGACAGGTCGAGGACGGTGAGGGCGACGGGGGTGACGAGGACGACCTGGAAGAGCAGGACCGGCGCCACCAG
The DNA here is from genome assembly GCF_036815105.1 of Streptomyces sp. IBSBF 3136. NCBI lineage: Bacteria > Bacillati > Actinomycetota > Actinomycetes > Kitasatosporales > Streptomycetaceae > Streptomyces > Streptomyces sp. IBSBF 3136. The sequence continues at coordinate 11,757 of NZ_JAJSZC010000002.1, read as the reverse complement.
CGACGCGTCGCCCAGGACGTACGCCGCGATCGGGATGCCGAGGTTGCCGGAGTTCACATAGCCCGAGCACAGGGCGCCGATGGTGGTGCGGCCCACGCCCCAGCGCCTGAGCGCGCCGACCGCCACGAACAACCCGCAGACCACGGCCGTGCTCAGGGCCGTGACGAGCAGCCGCGCCGAGAAGAGGACCGACAGGTCGGCCTTCGCCAGCGTGGTGAACAACAGCGCCGGACCCGCCACCGTGAACGCCAGCCCGGTCAGCACCGCGGCGCCCTGCTCGCCCAGCGTGCCGCGCCGCCCGAGCACATAGCCCACCCCGATGACGACCGCGATCACCGCGAACCCGCTCAGCACCCCCTGCACGGGGAACCACCCTCGGGCGCCGGGGCGGCCGGGTCAATGTGATCTTCGTCGGCACGTCCGGGACCCACGCACCGCGATGAGTTACCGCCCGGCCGCCGGTCTACCGCACGTGGATGCCAAGACACCCCCCGTGCTCATGCTCGCCGGTCCGGTCACCCGCGGTCAGGTGCCGGGGTGGTGCGACGACGTGCGGTCGCTGCTGCGGAGGACCGGTGCGCGGGTCGTCGTGTGCGACGTCGGCGGGCTCGGACCGCCGGGCCTCGGTGCCGTCGACCTGCTGGCCCGGCTGCAGCTGGCCGCCCGCCGGGCCGGCGGGCGGATACGGCTGCGCGATCCCGACCCCGCGCTACTCGCCCTGCTGGACCTGGTCGGGCTCCGCTTCCAGGTGGAGGGGCAGACCGAACAAGGGGAACCAGCGCTGGGTGTCGAGGAAGCAGTGGAACCCCGTGATCCGGCCGTCTGAGATCTCCAGCACCTGCACCGCCCAGGGGGTGAACCCGCCCTTCTCCTCGTCCGGCTTGTAGTGCGCGAAGCCGGGCAGCCCGTTGGCCTGGACCGGCAGCAGGCGCGAACCGGCGCAGGAGGCGCCCAGGGTGGTCATGAAGCCGGTGATGTCCTCCGGGCCGCGCAGCCACAGGTCGAACGGCGGCATCGTCATGACGGCGTCCTCGTGGAGCAGCGCCGTGAGCGCCGTCATGTCGTACCCCTCGAAGGCCTTCACGTAGCGCTCCAGGAGCTTTTGCTGCTCCTCGTCCAGCGGGTCGGAGACCGAGCCCTCGGCACCCGTCTTCGCGCGCTCGGCGAGCGTGGCACGGGCCCGCTGCAGCGCGCTGTTGACGGAGGCGACCGTGGTGTCCAGCAGCTCGGCGACCTCGCTCGCCCGCCAGGCCAGCACCTCGCGCAGGATCAGCACCGCCCGCTGCTTGGGCGGCAGCTGCTGCAGCGCCGCCATGAACGCCAGCCGGATCGACTCCTTGGCGACGGCCGCCTCCGCCGGGTCGTCGCCCGTGGGCAGCACACGCGCGTCGGGCACCGGTTCGAGCCAGGTGTGGTCGGGGCGTGGGGCGAGGGCGGCCCGGGCGAGCGGGGTCGCCTCGGTCAGGTCCATCGGGCGGGCCCGCTTGTTCCCGGCCGTCAGCATGTCCAGGCAGACGTTGGTCGCGATCCGGTACAGCCACGAGCGCAGGCTGGAACGCCCCTCGAACTTGTCGTGGCTCCGCCAGGCGCGCACCAGGGTGTCCTGCACCGCGTCCTCGGCCTCGAAGGAGGAGCCGAGCATGCGGTAGCAGTACCCGGTCAGTTCGGTCCGGTGCTTCTCCAGCGCGACCTCGAGGTCCGCCGTCGCCGTGCCGTCGCCCATCGTCCACCCACCCCTGTGGCCGTCCTGTCGGCGCGCCTTCGCGCCCCAGCACTCCGGAAGCTACCGCAGCCCACTGACAACGGCCCCCCGAGTACGAAAATGCCCAGCTCGGACCGGTTGCTTCCGGGACCTGACCGGCGGGGGTCAGTGCGCCGGCACCGGCTCCCGGCGGGCCGTGACCCGGGCCGCCCGGGACCCGAGCACGGTGATCGTCACGACGCCGAGGACGGCGAGCAGGCCCACCGTGACCGTGCCGCCCCAGCCGTCCGCGTGGAAGGCCATGGCGCCCACCGTGCTGCCGACGCTGGAGCCGATGTAGTACGCCGACTGGTAGAGGGCCGAGGCCTGGGCGCGGCCGTGGGTGGCCGTCTTGCTGACCGCCGAGGAGGCGACCGCGTGCCCGGCGAAGAAGCCCGCCGTGACGAGGACCAGGCCCAGCAGCACCAGGGGCAGCGAGGCGGCCAGCGACACCAGCAGGCCGGCCGCCGTCGTACCGCCCGCCAGGTAGAGCGCGCCCCGGCGGCCGAGGCGGCCCACCAGCCGGCCCGCCGTCGACGCCGACACGGTGCCCACCAGGTACACCAGGAAGATCGAGCCGACGATGCCCTGCGGCAGTGCGAACGGCGCCTCCGTCAGGCGGTAGCCGATCACCGTGTAGACGCCGCCGAACACCGTCATGAACAGCGCGCCGATCGCGTACAGGCGCCGCAGCAGCGGGTCGGAGAGGTGGTCGCGGACCGTGCCGAGCAGGACCCGGGGCCGCAGCGAGCCGGGCGTGAAGTGGCGCGGGGCGGGCAGCAGTAGCCGGAACGCCACCGCGCAGACCACGGCGATCGCGCCGATCACCCCGACGGCCACCCGCCAGCCCCACTCCTGCGCGACCCAGCCGGTGATGACCCGGCCGCTCATCCCGCCGACGCTGTTGCCGGCGACGAACAGGCCGATCGCCGTGACCAGGGCCTTGGGCCTGACCTCCTCCGCCAGATAGGCCGTCGCCGAGGCGGGCAGGCCGGCCAGCGCCGCGCCCTGCACCGCACGCAGCACCACGAGGGCGCCGATGGAGGGGGCGAAGGGCACCAGCAGCCCGACGCCCACCGCGACCGCCAGCGACGCCGTCATGACCGTACGGCGGCCGAAGCGCTCCGACAGGGCGCTCATCGGCAGCACGAACAGCGCCAGCCCGCCGGTCGCGGCCGCGACCGTCCAGCTCGCCTCGCTCGCGGCGACCCCGAACTCCCCGGAGATCAGCGGCAGCAGGGCCTGCGTGGAGTAGAGGAGGGCGAAGGTCGCGACCCCGGCGAGGAAGAGGGCGAAGCTCATCCGGCGGTAGCCGGGGCCGCCCGGGGCCAGGCGGGAATCGGCGGAACGGACGGGGACAGCGGCGCCCATGGCGGTGGACGCCCCGGTACTGGCGGGAGACATGCCTCGAAACTACGGACGGCCTTACTCATCCGTCCAATGCATGGATTCGCCATAATCGTTCCCATGGCGCATCAGCACAGCTCACAGGCCCGGCTGTCACCGTCCAGTGACACAGAAGACATCTCGTCGATGTCACTGCTGCTCGCGCCCCGGCTCGCGTACTTCGCCGGTGTCGCCCGCACGGAGCACGTCACCAGGGCCGCCCTGGAGATGAACGTGCCGCAGTCGACCCTCTCCCGCGCGATGGCCCGGCTGGAACAGGACCTCGGCGTCGACCTGTTCACCCGGCACGGCCGCACGGTCTCCCTCACCCCCGCAGGCCGCACCTTCCTCGCCTCCGTCGAGCGCGCCCTCGCCGAGGTGGAGCGCGCCGCCGAGGAGGTCCGCGCCGACGCCGACCCGGCCACCGGCAAGGTCGCCTTCGGCTTCCTGCACACCATGGGCGCCGAGACCGTCCCGGGCTTGCTGCACGCCTTCCGCGCCGACCACCCGCGCATCCGGTTCAGCCTGGTCCAGAACTACGGCGAGGCGATGCTGGAGCGGCTGCGGGCGGGCGAGCTCGATCTGTGCCTGACCTCGCCGGTGCCCGACGCCCCCGACCTGGTGGCGCGCCGCCTGGACGAGCAGAAGCTGCGGCTCGTCGTTCCCGCCGACCACCGTCTCGCCGGCCGCCGCCGGATCCGGCTGGCCGAGGCGTCCGACGAGACGTTCGTGACCCTGGAGCCCGGCTACGGCCTCCGGCGGATCACCGACGACCTGTGCCGCGAGGCCGGCTTCAAACCCCGCATCGCCTTCGAGGGCGAGGAGGCGGAGACCCTGCGGGGCCTGGTGGCGGCGGGCCTGGGGGTCGCGCTGCTGCCGCCGCCCACCGTGCCCAGGCCGGGGGTCGTGGAGCTGACGGTCACGGCGCCCCGGGCGGCGCGGGAGATCGGCGTCGCCTGGCTGGCGGACCGCCCGGACACCCCGCCGGTGGCCGCCTTCAAGAAATTCCTGCTCTCCAGGAGGGGGAGCCTGCTTCCCTGAGGCACGCCCAGGGCCGAGGGCGGCCACCCACCCATCAGCCGTGTCAACAACGCTGCGGGTCGATACACCTAGCGCCGCAGCGATCTGCCGAACCCGGCGGCCAGCGGCATCCGCAGTCCTATGGGCGGCGGGGCCGCCAGCGCGTCCTCCACCGGCCGGGACACCGGCGACCCGAACAGCGCGCCCATCGCGAAGTCCACCGCCAGGCTGAGCACCTCGTCCCGGTGCTGGTGCAACGCGTGGCCGTCGGAGTGCACTTCGAACCGGCACACGTCCCGGTTCGCCTTCTTCGCCCGCTCCGCCAGCCGGAACGACAGCTCCGGGTCGGTCCGCTCGTCGTTGGTGCCGTGCACGATCAGCACCCGCCGCCCCACCAACTGCCGCACCGGCTCGGCGGGCGCGGCCACGTCCTCGTCGGGCAGCCAGGGGGCCAGCGCCACCACGGAGGTCACGGCCTCGTGACCGCCGGCCCGCAGCGCCGCCCGGCCGCCCATGTCGAGCCCGGCCAGGCACACCGGGACGTCCCCGTAGCGCCGGACGACCTCGTCGGCGGCCCACTCGGCGTCGGCGGCCAGATGCGCCTGGCTGCCGTTCCAGCCCCGGTAGCGGTAGTGGACGGTGTGGACGGCCAGCCCCTCCGCCCGGCCCGCGCGGGCGAACCTGCGGCCGAGCGAGCGGACGAGCGCCGGCGACCGGACGAGGGACGGCCGGCGGGCGGACACCTCCTCGCCGCCGGGGAGCAGCAGCACCGCCCCGCTCACCGCCGTCGGCACCGGACCGACTGCCTTGCCCAGCCCGGCCGTTCGGACCGGCGTCGCTTGCTGTCCCATGACAGAACAGTGTCAGAAGCCGCGGTGTACGAAACCCGTCCGTGCGGTCACCGTTACATATCGACGGAAAAGTAAAGGCGTCCGAGGGGTCCTCTACGCGCGTAGGCGTTACAGTGCGGAGATGACGAGCCAGACTCCACCGACTGGGACCGTCCCGACGCACGTGCCGACGCCGGACCAGATCCGCCGGGCGCCCAAGGTTCTGCTGCACGATCACCTCGACGGTGGGCTCCGGCCCGGGACCGTCGTCGAACTCGCCCGGGCGACCGGGTACTCCCAGCTCCCGGAGACCGATTCCGACAAGCTCGGCATCTGGTTCCGCGAGGCCGCCGACTCCGGCTCGCTGGAGCGTTATCTGGAGACCTTCTCCCACACCGTCGGCGTGATGCAGACCCGCGAGGCGCTGGTCCGGGTGGCCCGGGAGTGCGCCGAGGACCTCGCCGAGGACGGGGTCGTCTACGCGGAGGTGCGGTACGCGCCCGAGCAGCACCTGGCGGGCGGGCTGCGCCTCGAAGAGGTCGTCGAGGCGGTCAACGAGGGCTTCCGCGAGGGGGAGCGGCTCGCCCGGGAGAACGGCCGTCGCATCCGGATCGGCGCCCTGCTGACCGCGATGCGGCACGCGGCCCGCGCCCTGGAGATCGCCGAACTCGCCAACCGCTACCGGGATCTCGGCGTGGTCGGCTTCGACATCGCCGGCGCCGAGGCCGGCTACCCGCCCACCCGGCACCTGGACGCGTTCGAGTACCTCAAGCGCGAGAACAATCACTTCACCATCCACGCCGGCGAGGCGTTCGGGCTGCCGTCCATCTGGCAGGCGCTGCAGTGGTGCGGCGCCGACCGGCTCGGGCACGGCGTGCGGATCATCGACGACATCGAGGTCCGCGACGACGGCTCGGTGCGGCTCGGACGGCTGGCGTCCTACGTCCGGGACAAGCGCGTCCCGTTGGAGCTGTGCCCGAGCTCCAACCTCCAGACGGGCGCCGCGCACTCCTACGCCGAGCACCCGATCGGGCTGCTGCGGCGGCTGCACTTCAGGGCGACGGTCAACACCGACAACCGGCTGATGTCGAACACGAGCATGAGCCGGGAATTCGAGCATCTCGTCGACGCCTTCGCTTATACGCTCGACGACCTTCAATGGTTCTCCGTCAATGCGATGAAATCAGCGTTCATTCCTTTCGATGAACGACTCGCGATGATCAATGACGTGATCAAGCCCGGATATGCGGAACTGAAGTCCGAATGGCTGTTCCAGCAGACCGCCTCCACCAGCGGGTCTTCCGGTCCGGTCGGGTAACGGGGGTTCACCGGGCGGCACGGAATGCGGACGGACTTTCACCAGCCGTCCGCATTTCGGTGTTTGCGGCGGGCGGCTCGGCATGTTTACGGTCGTGGACCGCTCAGATCGTTTGTGATCACCCGTCTCCCGCTTTCAAGGACGCATTCACCATGAAGCAGTCTGCTGCCAAGACCCTCGGTGTCGCCGCCCTCGGCGCCGCCTTCGCCGCCGTAGGCGCGGGCGCGGCCAACGCGGCCCCGGCCGTTCCCGACGCGACGCAGGCCACCCACGCCCTGGACTCCGTGACCGGGGCGCTGCCGGCCGGGAACGTCGGCAAGGCGCTGCCGGGTGCCGGCCAGGCGCTCACCCAGGGGCAGGGTGCCGTCGGCACCGGGGTGGCCGCCGCGCAGCCGGCCGTGCAGAAGGTCCTCACCGGGGGACCGACCGCGCCGGTCGCCGGACTGCTCGGCGGGCTGCCGCTGAAGGGCCTGCCCACGCACGGCGCCCCGGTGAACGGCCTGCCGCTCGGCTGACCGCTCCCGCACGCACGGCGCCGCCGGCGCGCCCCGGAACCGTTCGGGGCGCACCGGCGGCGTTCGCCTGCGTGGACTCACCAGGCGGTGGTCCCGGCCCGGTCCTCGGAGGGCAGCAGGATCCAGAGCGCTATGTAGAGCAGGAACTGCGGCCCCGGCAGCAGGCAGGACAGCACGAAGACGATCCGCATCGTCGTCGCGGAGGTGCCGAAGCGCCGTGCCAGCGCGGCGCACACTCCGCCGATCATGCGGCCGTGGGTGGGGCGGGCGAGGCTGGACATCCGCGGCTCCTTCGTGAGCGTGGACGAGGCATCCCGGTCGGTTGCCTCAACTTGACTCCACGGTACGGAACCGAAGGGGACGAAGCGTCGCTCTACGGGGCGATCCCGACCCTGGGAATCGTCGGGGTCCGCCCCTGAGACAGCTCCTCCTGGACGGTGACCGTCCCGGCCGCGCGGGCGCCGTGCCCGTCCCGCCGCCGCAGCCGGGCCCGGCCCGCCGGCACCACGGCCAGGTGCGCCAGCACCACCCCCACGGTGTTCAGCAGCAGCGAGTCGACGTCCACGACACGGCCGGGCACGCCGGTCTGGAGCAGGGCGATGCCCAGCGAGAGCAGGGCACCCGCGGTCGCCGTACGCACCAGGGACGAGAGCGGGGAGACGATGAGTCTGCCGTGGACCATCGGCAGCAGCACACCCAGCGGCGCGAGCAGCGCGAGCCCCTCGCCGAGGCGTCTGGCGGCCTCCGGCCAGCCCAGCGCCAGGTCGGCACGGATGCCGGCCAGCGGACGCAGATTGGCGGGCATCACCCAGGGGACGTCCAGGGGCCGCAGCATCAGCCAGGCGACGAGCCCGAGATGGGCGACGAGGAGGACACCTCCCGTCACCCGGATGCGGATCGCGGCGCTGCCGCCGATGGAGCCTTGACGCTGCACGACCCCCTAGACGCGCCCCCGTGCACGATCGGTTCCGCGACCGGCGCGCCGATGCGCGTGAGGCACGGGCCACACCGCACGCTCAGCCCGCGTCGACCGCGCCCGTCGGCGGCTGGACCGTGCCCGGGCGGTTGCGGACGTCGTCGGTGCACTCGTAGCGGCGCAGCGGGCCGGGGCGCGGGCCGCCCAGGATCACCGAGCCGTCGCCCTCGGTCGCCGCCGAGTCGGACAGCGTGCACACGAGCTGGCCCAGGGCGTAGGAGGTGAGCCGGTCCGGCGCGGTGCTCAGCCGCAGCGCGTCCTCCGGGTCCTTCGGGCCCGGCCCGGCCACGCTCACGCCGCCCGGCACGTACGTCGTGTAGCCCGCGGACTTCTCCGCGGCCGTCGGGGACGCGGCGAGCTGGTCCAGCAGGCCCTGCGCCACGATCACCCGGCGCCGCGCGTCCGGCGTGCCGTCCGGCACCCGCACCGCCCGGTCGACGGCGACCAGGGAGGAGCCGCAGAGCAGGAACACCTGGACGGGCACCCCGCGCGAGGACTGGGTGGCGGCATCGGGGCCGGCCAGCGAGCACGGCACCCGGGAGGGCGCCGCGCCGAAGTCCGTCGGCACCTCGGTGGGACGGATCCCGCACCCGGCGAGCAGCGCGGCCAGCAGGGGGGCGGCCAGCAGGAGTCGTGTCGTCCCCGCTCTCATGCCCCCTCCTTCCCGTGCTCCGCCGGCCCGTGAACCCCGCCGCTCGCGTCCGCGTCGCCGTTCTCGCCGTCCTCCTCCGTCAGCCGTGAGGCGTCCCGCGGCAGCCGCAGGGTGAACACCGCGCCGCCGTCGGGGGAGTTCGCGGCGGTGATCTCACCGCCGTGGATGTGGGCGTTCTCCAGGGCGATGGACAGGCCGAGACCGCTGCCCTCCGAACGCGGCCGGGAGGCGCTGGCCTTGTAGAAGCGGTCGAAGACGTGCGGCAGGACGTCCTGCGGGATGCCGGGCCCGTGGTCGCGCACCGCGATGACCAGGTCCTCCCCGTCGATCCGCACCGACACGCGAACCGGCGAACCGCCGTGCTTGAGCGCGTTGCCGATCAGGTTCGCGAGTATGACGTCCAGGCGGCGCGGGTCGAGCCGGGCGTGGGCACCGCGCTCGGCGTCCAGTTCGACGGCGTCCAGCCAGGCACGCGCGTCGATGCAGGCGGTGATCTGGTCGGCGATGTCGACGTCGTCCAGGACCAGCCGGGCGGTGCCCGCGTCGAAGCGGGTCACCTCCATCAGGTTCTCGACCAGGTCGTTCAGTCGCCGGGTCTCGCTGACCACCAGCCGCACGGCGGGTTCGACCATCGGGTCGATGCCGCCGGCCTCGGACTCAAGCTCCTCCTCCAGCACCTCCGTGACGGCGGTGATGGCGGTCAGCGGGGTGCGCAGCTCGTGCGACATGTCGGCGACGAACCGGCGCGAGGCGTCGTCCCGGGCGGCCATGTCCGCCACCCGTTTCTCCAGCGCCTCGGCCGCGTTGTTGAACGTCCGTGACAGGTCGGCGAGTTCGTCCGTGCCCGACACCTGAAGACGGGTGTCGAGCCGGCCTTCGCCGAGCCGCCGGGCGGCCACCCCGAGCCGGTGCACCGGCTTCAGCACGGTCGTGGCGGCGGCCTGCGCGAGCAGCGCCGAGCCGATCAGCGCCAGACCCGTGGCGATCCCCAGCGACCAGGCGAGCGAGTTGAGGTCCTTGGCCTCCGGCTCCAGCGACTTCGCCATGTAGCCCGTGGGCCCGCCGCCGACCAGCTTCGTGCCGGCCACCAGGTACGGGGTGCCGTGCTGGTCCACCCGCTGCCAGTACAGGTGGTACGGCGACTTGTTGCCGTCCGCCACCTTCTGCCGCTTGTTCACCGCGGCCCGCAGCGACCGGGGCACGTCCTCCAGCGAGAACCCGTTGATGCCGCCCGAGTTGCCGTACACCGTCTTGCCGTCGGTGTCCTGGGCGACCAGCAGCACGCTGAACCGCTGGCTGCTGCCGGCCATCTGGCCCGCCGCCCGCTGGAGTTCGTCCTGGGTGGGGTGCACCGGCAGCGCGCCGGTGCGGTTCTGCATCTCCTGCTGGAAGTCCCGCAGCACCGCGTCCTGCGCCCGGGTGAGCACGGCCTCCCGGTTCAGCCAGTACGCGATGCCCGACGCCGACACCGCGGCGGTGAGCGCGACCAGGCCGAACACCACGACCAGCCGCAGCCGGAGGCTGGTGAACCGCAGTCGCGACAGACTTCCCCTGCGCCGCGCGGCCCAGCCGCGCAGCCCCCCCTGCGTGTCGGTCACTGAGGAACGTCCAGGCGGTAGCCGACACCACGGACGGTGCGGATCAGGGTCGGGGAGGAGGGCACGTCCTCCACCTTGGCGCGCAGCCGCTGCACACACGCGTCCACCAGGCGGGAGTCGCCCAGGTAGTCGTGCTCCCAGACCAGGCGCAGCAACTGCTGCCGGGACAGCGCCTGGCCGGGCCGCCGGCTCAGCTCCAGCAGCAGCCGCAGCTCGGTCGGCGTGAGCTGGAGGTCCTCGCCGTTCTTGGTCACGGTCATCGCCGAGCGGTCGATGACGACGCTGCCGAACGTGGCCGAGTCGCTGGACTCACGCTCCCCGCGCCGCAGCACCGCCCGGATGCGGGCGTCCAGCACCCGGCCCTGCACGGGCTTGACCACGTAGTCGTCGGCGCCGGACTCCAGCCCGACGACCACGTCGATGTCGTCACTCCGCGCGGTCAGCAGGATGATCGGCAACTGGTCGGTGCGCCGGATGCGCCGGCACACCTCGAACCCGTCGATGCCGGGCAGCATCACGTCCAGCACGATCAGGTCCGGCCGCTGCTCGCGCAGCAGTTTCAGACCGTCCTCACCACTGGCAGCGGTGGCCACCCGGTGTCCCTGGCGCGTCAGGGACAGCTCCAGGGCCGTACGGATGGCGTCGTCGTCCTCGATCAGCAACAGGGAAGGCACGCGCTCATTCTGGCCCATGGACGGGCTCTCGTACGACCTGCCGACACCATGCCGTCCCCAGCGCCACCGGCTGTGCGCACTCCGTGACGACCTTGTGAGGGACCCCTGTGACAGGTCTGTGACAGTCGGCTGACACGTCCATGAAGGTCGCTCGGCAAGCTTCTCGGCACAGGCAAGGAAGCAACACCGGCAAGCCGGACACCGGAAGTCCACGACGGGGGAGCGCGAGATGAACACGCTGCACGGGATGAGCACCAGCGCAGTGGTCACGCGTCTGCACGACGTGCACCGGGGTTCCGAGAAGTCCGGTGCCGATGGGGGGCCCTCCCGCGCGAGCGGATTCGAGCGTGGGGGAGGGCGGGGGTGCGCTCGCGGCACCGGGCGTCAGCACACCGGTTACATGACGGTGGTTGACGCTCACACGGGGGAGACGCACGGGGGATCCGCGTACAGGGAGGACTCGGGGGAGCGCCGTTCGCTGACGGAGGCGGAGTTCACCGCCTACGTCCAGGAGCGCCGCGCCTCCCTGTACGCCACCGCCTACCACCTGACCGGCGACCGCTTCGAGGCCGAGGACCTGCTGCAGAGCGCGCTGTTCTCGACGTACCGGGCGTGGGAGCGGATCAGCGACAAGGCGGCGGTCGGCGGCTACCTGCGCCGCACCATGACCAACCTGCACATCAGCGCCTGGCGGCGCCGCAAGCTCAACGAGTACCCGACCGAGGAACTGCCGGAGACGCCCGGCGAGACGGACGCGATGCGCGGCACCGAGCTGCGCGCGGTCCTGTGGCAGGCGCTGGCCCGGCTGCCCGAACTCCAGCGCACCATGCTGGTCCTGCGCTACTACGAGGGCCGCACGGACCCGGAGATCGCGGAGATCCTCGACATCAGTGTCGGCACGGTCAAGTCCAGCATCTGGCGGTCGCTCCGCCGGCTGCGCGACGACGAGGTCCTCAGCTTCGGCCGTGACGAGGAGGACGCCTTCGGCGAGTTGGTCGCCTGAAGGTTCGGGGGAAACAACGGGGGAGACACGGGGGACCACCGGGG